>JANXXR010000648.1 GCA_025350525.1 Deltaproteobacteria bacterium | reverse complement strand
GACCTGGACGAGGCCGTCCGCGCCCATGCGGCAGAGCTGATTGTCGCTGCTGCGGGCGAAGAAGAGGCTCGTCCCGTCGGTGGCGAGCTGCGGGAAGGTGTTGCCCCCCGTTGCCGGGCGCAGGAGCGAAGCGCCGTCGGAGCGCCGGAGGATCCAGATTTCGCCGGAGCTGACGAGTCCCCAGATCAAGTTGTCGCTCAGGACCAGGGAGGAGACGGTGCCGTTGGTGGGGTGCCTGGCGACGAACTTCAACCGGGTCAGCGGAATCGACGCGTGCTCCGTGCTGGCGTTGCCCACCGCGTCGGTCGCGACGACGGCCACATCCAGCGCCGCAGCTCCGGGCGCGGCGGTCCGGGTGTCCACAAGGAGTGCGAAGGAGCCGTCGGCGCTGCGGGTGGCGCCGGCCACGGTGACGGAGCTGAAGTCGTCCACGGAGACACGCAGCGAGACCGTCGCGCCGCGCAGGACGGCGCTGGTCGGCAGCGACAAAGGGTCGATCGAGATGCGCGGCGCCCGGTCGTCCACCTGCACCGAGCCGGGCAGCGCGGCGACGTGACCCAGGTCGTCGCGAAGCTCGACGGAGAAGGGGACCGCTCCCTCGACTCCCGCGGGCGCGAGGCTGAGCGGCACGTCGGCCTCGAGGGTGCCGCCGGTAGCGGCCTGCGCTGGAATGGCGGCGCCGCCGAAGACCACGCGGGCCGTGGCGGCGCCGTGGCTGCGCTCGACGCGGATGACCACGCGCACGGTGTCGGCGCGGGCGAAGGTGCGCGTCCCGAAGGAGTCCACCGAGCCGCGCGGCGGGCCTTGGCAGATTCCGCCGGCGCAGAAGGAGCCGGGCGCGCCGCCGGTGCAGTCGGCGTCGGTCGCGCATTGCCCGCGCGGGTCGGAGATGCAGGCGCAGAGGAGCGCCGCTGCGAGGGTCCTCACCACCACAGGGCGACGGCTCCAGCGGCGAGGGCGGCGGCGGCGACGAAGAGCACGCGGCTGGCCACGACCTCGGAGTGCGCGCGCGTGTACGCCGGACGGTCGGCGGCCGAGAGAGATCCGGCGGCGAAGCGGGCGTCGAGATCGCGGGAGAGGCGCGAGGAGTCGTACCAGAAGTAGGCGCCGGCAGCGGTGGCCGCGGCCGCGCCGCCGAGGAGCCACGGCGCCGCCCGCGTGCGAAGGGGCGCAGGCGCGGTGACGGGCTCGCTCGAGAGCGCGGCTCGCGGTGCGGCGGGCGGGGATGGCTGCGCCGCGGGCAGAGATGCGGCGGCGGGCGGAGATGGCTGCGTGGCGGGCAGAGATGCGGCGGCGGGCGGAGATGGCTGCGCCGCGGGCGGAGATGCGGCGGCGGGCGAAGCTGGCTGCGTGGCGGGCAGAGATGCGGCGGGAGGAGATGGCTGCGCCGCGGGCAGAGATGCGGCGGGCGGAGATGGCATCGCGAGCGGCGGCGAGGTGGCGGGAGAAGATGGATGCGCCGCCGGTGGACCGGCCGGCCCGCGCCGCGCGGGTCTGGGCGCCGGGTCGGCATAGTTCTCCGACTCCGCCTCGATGAGCACCTCCAGCTTGGCCAGCTGCCGCACCACTTCGTCGCGCAGCCCGCCGTCGGGCGCCTCCCGCAGGTAGGCGCGGAAGGCCTCGCGGGCGAGCGCGTACCGCTTCAACTTCCGCTGCACCACGCCCAGCCGGTAGAGCAGGTCGGGCGCGTGCTCGTCTCCGAAGGCGGCCGCGTACTCTTGCGCGGCCTCCTGCATGTGGCCCAGCGCCTCGGCCCGCGCCGCGGCGGCGCGATGCGAGGCGGGAGCGGCGAGCAACAAGGCGAGGAGGAGCCCCACGGCCGCAAATGGTCGCGGCGCCGGAGGAGAAGGTCAAGCGCACTCGCGCTTGCCGCCTCCGCGAGCGCGTGCTACGGCCGTCCGCCGATGGCGCCCCCGCCGAAGAACGTCGCGGAACCGACGCCGCCTGCGCGAGAGTGGGGCGACACGCTCCCGGCGTTCGTGCGCGGGATCACCTGGCTGCGCTGGCTCGAGCCGCTCACCGCCGAGCAGCGCCTCGCCCTTGGCCTCTCGCTGCTCTCCGCCCTCCTCTTCGTGCCCTGGCTGGGCGCCACCGGCTTCTGGGATCCGTGGGAGGTCCACTACGGCGAGGTCGCCCGCGAGATGATCGCCCGCGGCGACTACATCCATCCCTGGTGGGAGTCGTCCTGGTTCTTTTCCAAGCCCGCCCTGGACCTCTGGCTGATGGCCGCCGGCATGCTGGCCGCCGGCACCAACGGCGCCGAGCGCTTCATCTCCGTCTACACCGAGTGGTGCGTGCGCCTGCCCTACGCCGCCATCACCGCCGCCGGCGCCGTCCTCGTCTTCGTGATGGCGAACCGCCTGCTCTCGCGCCGCGCCGCCGTCCTCGGCACGGTGGCCATGCTGACGAGCCCGCTCTTCGTCTTCCTGGCGAGGCAGGCGGTGCCCGACCCCGTCTTCGTCGGCCTGCTCGAAGGCGCGATGGCCTGCCTCATGATCGTCCTCTTTACCGAGGAGGATTCCCCCAACGACGGCTGGGCCGCGGCCTTCTACTGCTTCGTCGGCTTCGCGACGCTCTCGAAAGGCCTGCTCGGCTTCGCGCTGCCGGGCGCCGTCGCGCTCCTCTACTGCGTCGTCACCGGCGAGTGGCACCGCCTGCGCCGCCTCCACCTCGCGGCCGGCTCTCTCATCGTGCTGGCCATCTGCGCGCCCTGGTACGGCACCATGTTCGCCTTCGACGGCCGCGACGACGAGGGCAAGACCTTCTTCGAGCGCTTCATCATCCACGACCACTTCAAGCGCCTCGCCACCGGCGTGCACACCACCACGCCGGGCGGCACCTTCGTCTACTTCATCGAGCAGATCGGCTTCGACACCTTCCCCTGGGTCTTCGCGCTCCCCGGCGCCGCGACCGTTCTCTCCCGAATCAAGTTGCGCCCGCAGACCACCCGCGACCGGGCGCTGCTCTTCCTCCTCCTCTGGATCCTGGTCGGCTTCGCGGTCTTCGGCTTCTCGGCCACCAAGTTCCACCACTACGCCTTCCCCTTCCTGGCGCCGCTCTTGCTCTTCGGCGCCCTCTGGGTCGAGCAGCTTCTCGAGCAGGGGCTGCGCGCCAACGCCGGCGCAGTCTTCGCCGGCGGGCTCTTCTACGCGCTGGTGGCGCACGACCTGGCGATGACGCCCAAGCACCTCACCGACATGTTCGTCTACAACTACGACCGCCCGTATCCGGAGCGGGAGACGGACCCGCGGCAGGTCTTCACGCTGCTCTTCTACGCGGCGCCGGCGGTGGCGCTCTCGCCCTGGCTCTTCGACCGCATCGCGCAGTGGCTGCGCTGGCTGAAGGGCCTGCTGAACAAGAAGGGCCGGGCACAGCTGCGCGAGGATTATCGAAGCCGCCTGGCCGGCGCGCCGCTGGAAAGCCCCGAGGCTCCGCAAGACAGGCTGGTGGCAATCTCGGCGCTGCTGGGCGTGGCGCTGGCCTTGGCCCTCTTCCTCGGCTGGTTCCACTGGCGCAAGCTCTCGCCGCACTGGACCCAGCGCGATCTCTTCTGGATCTACTATCACCAGAGCCAGCCCGACGAGCCCATCGGCGCCTACCAGATGAACTGGCGCGGCGAGCAGTTCTACTCGAAGAACACGGTCCGCGAGATCGCCCGGGCCGGCGCGCCACTCTGCACGCTGGCCGAGTTCGTCAACGGCCCCGGCGCGCGCAAGTGGATCCTGGTCGAGCAGGCGCGCGTCGGCGGCCTGCGGCAGGCGCTGGGCAACCTGGGGCGGCTGAAAGTCATCGAATCGCGCAACAACAAGTTCGCCCTCACGCTGGTGGAGAAGCTGGAGAAGTCGGACAAGCCGGAGCCGCCGGCGCTCCTGCAGGCGCCGCCGCCGCCGCAGGGCCCCATCGGCGTGCCGCCGTGATCCGCGTGCTGGTGGTCGACGACGAGCCGGCCATCCGCGAGAGCCTCGCCTTCGCCCTCAAGCGGGAAGGATTCGGCGTCCTCGAGGCCGCCTCCCTGCGCGAGGCGCGGGCGCTGGCCGTCGAGCAGGCCGAGCTGGTCATCCTCGATCTCGTCCTCCCCGACGGCAACGGGCTCGATTTTTTGCGCACGCTGCGCTCCCGCAGCGACATCCCCGTCATCGTCCTCACCAGCCGCGACGACGAGACCGACCGCGTGCTCGGCCTGGAGATGGGCGCCGACGACTACGTGCTCAAGCCCTTCTCGCCGCGGGAGGTGACCGCCCGCGTCCGCGCCGTCCTGCGCCGCGCCGCCAACCGGCCCGCGCCCGAGGAGACGGTGCTGCGCTCCGGGGCGCTCTCGGTCGATCCGCGCTCGCGCCGGGCGCTGGTCGCCGCGAGCGAGCTGGCGCTCTCGCGCACCGAGTTCAACCTCCTCACCTTCTTCCTCGGCAGCCCCGGCCGCGTCTTCGAGCGCAGCCAGCTCCTCGACGCCGTCTGGGGCAGCGACGTGGTGGTCGGCGACCGCACCGTCGACGTGCACATCAAGGCGCTGCGGCGGAAGATCGAGGAGGCGGGCGGCGACCCCCGCGCGCTGGAGACGGTGCGCGGCGTCGGCTACCGGCTGCGCGATGGATAGGAGCGAGCTTTTGGTCGCGCTCGCGCTGCTCTCCCTGCTCGGGCTGGGCGGGCTGGGCATCCGGCTGCTCGAGGCGCGGCGCACCGGGCTCTCGCTGCGCCTGCAAGTCTTCATCCCGCTGGCGGCGACCACGCTGGTGCTCTCGGCCATGTTCGCGGTCATCGTCATCGATCGCTTCACCGCCCGCGCCTCGCTCTTCGCCACGCTGGCGGCAGAGGACGAAGCGCGCGTGGTCGCCGAGCTGGCGGCGCGGGTTCCGCAAGAAGCGCTGCGGCCGGTGCTGCTCGCCTTCAGCCGCAGCGCCAGCGACACCGAGGTGGCCGTGTTCGACGCCCAGGGCGCGGTGCTGCTGGAGTCGGGCGAGGCCAACCCGGGCATCGCGCGCATCTCGGTGGAGGCGCCCATCGCCACCGGCGGACGGGTGCGCGTGCGCAAGGCGACTTTCGGCATGGTGCAGCTGATGAGCGACATCGCCCCGAAAGTGGCGCTGCTCGCCTTCCTCTTCGCGCTCGCCTCCGCGGCGCTGGCCATCGTCATCGGCGGGGCGGTGGCCGGGCCCATCGAGCGGCTGACCCGCGCCGCCGAGCGCGTCGCCGCCGGAGAGCGCCAGGCGCCGCTGCCGGAGCCGCGCGGCAAGGAAGTGCGCGCGCTCACCCATGCGCTGGAGCAGATGCGCCGCGAGCTGGAGGAGCGGCATGCGCTGGAGAACTTCGTCGCCGATCTGTCGCACGAGCTGAAGAACCCGGTGGCGGCGATCCGCGCTTCCGCGGAGGTCCTCACCGAGGGCGCCGCCGACGACCCCGGCACGGCGCGCCGCTTCGCGCTGCGCATCCGCGAGAGCGCCGACAAGCTGCAGCAGCTGACCCAGGACCTGCTCTCGCTGGCGCGGCTGGAGGCGCGCGGCATCGAGGCGACCGAGGCGGTGGACCTCGCCACCCTGGCGCGCGAGGCGGCGCTGGCGCACCAGGCCACGGCGGCGGCCCGCGGCGTGCGGGTGGAGCTGTCGTGCCCCGAGGCGGCGCTGGTCCGGGGCGATGCGGTCTGGCTGCGGCGCGCCCTCGAGAACCTGATCGGAAATGCGCTGCAGCATTCGCCGCCGGGGTCGCAGGTGCTGGTGCAAGTGGCGGAGGAGGCGCAGGGCGTGACGGCCACCGTCGGCGATCAGGGCGCCGGTGTCGATCCGGCCATCCGCGAGCGGCTCTTCCAGCGCTTCTCGACCACGCGGCACGGAGAGGGCGGCACCGGGCTGGGCCTCGCCATCGTCCGCGCGGTGGCCGAGCTTCACGGCGGACGGGCCGACCTGCGCGAGTCGTCGCCGGCCGGCTCCGTCTTCACCCTCTCGCTGCCCAAGGCGTAGCGGACCGCTCGCGGCTACTTGAAGGCGTCGAGGAATCCGGGCTGGTCTCCCAGATCCTTGACCGCCTCCACCGTCGCGCTGCTGAGCGCCTCCTGGTAGTTTTCCGCCGAGAACGAGCGCCCGAACCGCTTCGACCGGCCTTCGCAGGTGCCGTGCCAGAGGGCTGCGCCGCGGGCGTCCGAGACGGTGATGCCCAAGACGACCGAGCCCTCGTAGAGGTTGGACTCGGTGACGAAGAAGCGCTGGACCTCGCCGTGGATCACCCGGTCGGCGCCGGAGACCGCGGCGACGTTCATGGCGTTTGCGCGCAGGACCTCGGCGAACTGCTCGGAGAGGAAGCGGCCCACGTCGTCGTCGGTGTTCACGTCGAGGTGGCGCCCGTTCTCGATGTTGGCGCCGACAGCGCCGCGCCCCTCGCGGCGGTCGGTGAAAGGCACCACCGCGACCGCGTGCTTCCGCAGCAGCTCGGCCTTAGCGCCGGAGAAGATGCGCATCTCCTCGTTGCTGGCGGCCCAGCGCATGGGCAGGTTCATGGGTCCTGAGGCGGCGTGTCTGCAGCCCGACGACGCCAGGAGGGCAAGGACGACGAGGACGTTGGTGCGCATGGGGGTCTCCGGAAAGAGGAAGACATTACACCAACGATTGACTTTGCGGTCGCCGGTGGGGACGGTACGAGGATGTCCCGGTGCGCGCTCCTCGCCAGCCTGTTTCTGCTGCCCGCCTGCCGGATGTTCGGCTTCCTCTTTCCCGCGCCGACGCCGATGCAGGCGTTGCGCTATCCGGCCTCGCCCGCCGGGCGCGCGCCCTGCCTGCTCATCTTCTTGCCGGGGGGCGGCGACGACGCGGACGCCTTTGCCAAGGCGGGCTTCGTGGACGACCTGCGGGCGCGGCACATCGGCGCCGACGTCGAGGCCGCCGCCGCCACCTACGGGTACTACGCCAAGTGGACCTTTCCCGAGCGGTTCGGCGGCGACATCGTCGAGCCCGCGGTGGCGCATGGGTACCGGCACCTCTGGATGGTGGGGGTCTCGATGGGCGGCTTCGGCGCCGCCGACTTCGCCACCCACCACTCCGATCTCTTCGATGGCATCTTCCTCCTCGCGCCCTACCTGGGCGAAGGCCCGGTGCTCGAGGAGATCCGTCGCGCCGGCGGGCTGCGCGCCTGGACTCCGGGCGCGGCGGTGGGCGAGCGCGACGAGCGCGCGCTCTGGTTCTGGTTGAAGAACGCCGCCGCCTCCGCCGACCGGCCGGCGCTCTACCTCGGCGCCGGCCAAGCAGATTCGATGCGCGACACGCAGCAGCTTCTCGCCGCCGCGCTGCCCGCGTCGCGGCTCTTCCATCCGCCGGGAGGACACGACTGGCCCGTCTGGCGGCGCGCCTGGGCGGACTTCCTCGACACCTCGGATTTGGCCACGCGCTGCGCTTCGGAGAAGAAGGAGTGACCTCGCCCGCGCCAGACGCGCACGCCTCGCCGGACGCGCACGCTTCGCCGGACGCGCACGCCTCGCCGGACGCGCACGCCTCGCCGGACGCGCACGCCTCGCCCGCGCCGGACGCGCAGGCATCGCGCGTGCTCGCGTCGCGCTGGGGCAAGGTGGCGCTCGTCATCGCCTGGGCCGCCTGCGCGCTGGCGGCTGCCGGCCGCGCCGTCGATGGGCGCGTCCCCGCCGCAGTTCCCCTCGCGGCGCTGCTCCTTCTCCTGGGCGTCATCGCCGCCGGCGTCTTTCTGCAAGGCAGTGGCGTCTTCGCGCGGCCGCTCCAGTCGGTCGCGACTTCGCGCCCGCGAGTCGCCGTCACCATCGACGACGGCCCCGATCCAGGAAGCACCCGTGCCCTGCTCGACGCGCTCGATGCCAAGGGACACCGCGCGACGTTCTTTGTCATCGGCGAGCGCGCCGCGCGCCACCCGGAGCTGCTCGCCGAGATGGCCCGCCGCGGGCATGCGGTGGAGAACCACTCGCTGCGCCACTCCTGGCTGACGACCTTCACTCCCGCGCCGCGGCTGGCGGCCGAGATCGAGCGGACCAGCGCGCTGATCGTCTCGGCCACCGGGCGCGCACCGCGCTGGTTCCGTCCGCCGGTGGGCCTGCTCTCGCCGCGGGTCGCCCACGCGGTGCGGCTCGCCGGGCTTCAGCTGGTGGGCTGGACCGCCACCGCCCGCGACGGCGTCGATTCCACCAGCGCGGAGCGGTCGCTGGCGCTCTTGCAGCGAGGCCTCGCTCCGGGCGCCATCCTCGTCGTCCACGACGCGCGGCCGGGCGGCGCGGCCCTGCTGCTCC
>JANXXR010000629.1 GCA_025350525.1 Deltaproteobacteria bacterium | reverse complement strand
CGGCCGAACGTGCTGCCGCTCGGGCCATCTAATCGAGGTCGAAGCTAGACTAGTGGTGCTTGCGCTCGCGCTTCTCGTGCTCGGCGGGGCGGTGCTCCTTGCGCTCGCGCACCCACTCCATGAACTTGTGCTTCTTCTCGGTGGCAGAGTCGAACTTCGCCGGGCCCTTGGGCTGGCGATCCTTGTGGAAGCGAAGCTCGTGCGCAGCCTCCACCCGCTGCGACCACTTGCCGCCGTTGCCGTCCACCTGCACCGCGCCCTCGTAGACGCGCAGCAGGTCGTCCTTGCCCGGCTCGACCTCGATGCGGAACTCGGTGCCGCGCACGCCGGCGACGCCGTTCTCGGTCTCGAGGTGGAAGGTCTCGGCGGCGATCAGCTTGTGGACCCTCGCCCAGACGTTGCCGAGGAAGATCTTCGCGCTGAAGGCCTTCTGCGGCACCGACGCGCCCAGCGTCATGCGCGTGCTCTCGCCGACGCGGAGGATGGTCCCGCTGGTGAAGGTGATCTCCAGCCGCGCGCCCGGCTGGGTGACCACGGTGTCGCCTTCGCTGAGCGGGTCGCCTTCCTGCAAAGGTCCGGGGCCGCTGCCGCCCGCCGGCGCCATGGTGACGATGCCCTCGACCAGGGTGGCGCGCATCCCGCCGTCGTCGGCACGGGCGGCGCCAGAGAGCAAGAGCGGCAACAGGGCCAAGGCGATCGATCTCATTGTGGAACCCTCCATTCGGCTGACACGCTTGGTGCACCATTCGTAAAGCGCTTGCAAGCAAGCCGCCCAACAGGCGGACACGGGACCGCTTTCAACCCTGCGCACCTTCTGCTACGGAACCTGCATGCCCATGCTCAACGTCGGAGATGCGGCGCCGGACTTCACCCTCCCCTCGCACGAGGGAAAGCAGGTGAAGCTCAGCGACCTGCGCGGAAAGAACGTGGTCCTCTGGTTCTACCCCAAGGCCGACACGCCTGGTTGAACCCTGCAGGGCTGCGGGCTCCGGGACAGAGCCCGTGATCTGGACGCGAAGAACGCCGCCGTTCTCGGGGTGAGCTTCGACACGGTCGACGACAACAAGAAATTCGCCGGGAAGTTCAACTTCCCCTATCCGCTGCTCTCCGACCCGTCGCGCGCGATGGGCCTTGCCTATGGAGCGGCCGACGACGCCAAGAGCGGATACGCGAAGCGCATCGCCTACCTGATCGGGCCGGATGGCAAGGTGAAGAACGTCTTCGCCAAGGCCAACACCGCGACCTTTGCAGCCGACGTGCTCGCGCTGATCTGAGCGACGCCGTGATCGACGTCGCCGTCGTCGGCAAGGCCAACATCGACTACCTGGTGCGCGGGCCGCGGCTGCCGGTGCCCGGGCAGTCGGTCAACGGCGACGCCTTTCAGGAGGCGCCCGGCGGAAAGGGCGCGAACCAGGCGGTGGGGGCGGCGCGGCTCGGGGCGCGGGTGGCGCTGGTGGCGCGGGTCGGGCGCGACGCGCGGGGCGACGCGGTGCTCGCCAGCCTGCACGACGAGGGCGTGGACACGCGGCAGGTGACGCGCGATCCGCTGGAGGCGACCGGCGTCGCGCTCTGCCAGGTGGGCGCCTCCGGGGAGAAGCAGATCCTCTCGGCGGCGGGCGCCAACGCTCGGCTGACGGCGGCCTGCGTGCGCGAGGCCGGCGAGGTGCTGCGGTCGGCGCGCGTCGTCCTCTGCCAGCTGGGCGTTCCGCTCGAGGCGGTGGCGGAGGCGGTGCGCATCGGGCGCGAGGCGGGCGCGCGCGTCGTGCTCGATCCGGGGCCGCCCGCGCCCTTGCCGGATTCGATCATCGCCTGCCTCGACGTGATTCGGCCGAATACCTCGGAGGCGCAGATCCTCACCGGCATCCGCGTCTGCGACCGGGAATCGGCGCGGGCCGCTGCGCGGGATCTCTTGCGCAGAGGGGCGCGGGCCGCCGCCGTGCAGGCTGGCGAGCACGGCGATGTGCTCATGTGGGGAGACCGCGAGGTGTGGTTGCCGCGCTTTACCGTGGTGCGCGTCGATGCGACCGGAGCCGGAGACGCCTTCGCCAGCGCGCTCTCGGTGTGCCTCGCCGAAGGGAAGGAGTTGGAGGAGGCGGGGCATTTTGCCAGCGCGTGTGCGGCGCTGGCGACGACGGTGTTGGGGGCGCAGGCGTCATTGCCGAAGCGCGAGGCGGTGATGGCGCTGCTTCAACAAAGTCATTAGTCCCAAAACCAAAACCAAAACCAAACCCCGAACGAGAACCCAGAACGAGAACCCAGAACGAGAACGGGAAGCAGGCACGCCCTAGATTTCCGCATTCACCCCAAAACGGTCTGCCCCAGTCATTGCAAAACCCGTTTTGGTTTTCGTTTTCGTTTTCGGTCAGGCTCGCGCCAACCCTTCGGGTTGTCACTCTGCCTGCAAGGTTTTGGGATTTGGGGATAGCTCGCTGCGCTCGCGCTGACTCGTGCCCGTCGTCCGTTCGTCATTGTCGGCCTCCCCGGCTGCGCCTGTCTGTGAGGGAGGCCGACAATGACGAACTGGACGACTTTGCCGCACGAAAAGCTCATCGCCTATCAGGTGGCTCGGGAGCCTGCTCCTGATATGCAATTCGCATATCGCCGATCCCAAGCTCCGGGACCAGGCAATACGCGCAGCCAGGAGTGTGTGCCTCAATATCGCCGAGGCATCCGGGCGCGGCAGCTCGCCGGATCAGAAGCGCGTCTATGCCATCGCCCGCGGCGAAGCCTGCGAGGCGGCGGCCGCGCTGGATATCGGCTGCGCGGCAGGAGACTGCAGCGTGGAAGCGGCGCAGGCTTCTGGCGCTCTGGCGCGCCGGCTCTATGCGCTGCTCACCGGCCTGATCCGCGCGTAGTCAAACTCAACGCGCTGGGGGCCCTCGTGGGTGTCGAAGAGGAAAGTGCGTCTTGCGCCGCGACGCGGCAGACTGCGGGCATGCGCGCCTTCGCGGTCCTGCTCGCCTGCGCCTGTGCTTCCGTCCGCCCCGCCGCTGCACCCGCAAAACCCGCGGCCTGCGAGGCCTTGCCCCTCCTCGGGACAGCCGAGCCCTTCGCGCTCGCGGCAGATCGGGGCGGCGCGGTGGCCGTGGCCGGAAAGTTCAGCGGCGCTCTGAGCGCGGGAGGTTTTCAAATCCTCTCGGCCGGAGGCAGCGACGCCTTCGTCCTCTTCGCCAACGCCGATGGCAAGGTCCGCTGGCTGCATCGTCTGGGCGGCCCCGGAGACGACGGGGCGAGCGCCGTCGCCATCGCGCCCAACGGCGACGTGGTCGCGGCAGGGCACGTCGAGGATCACTGCTTCGCCGCCCGCCTCGCCGCCGACGACGGCCGCGAGCTGTGGAGCTCGCGCCTCGAGGGCGCGGGAGAGTCGCACTGTCGTGCGCTCGCCTTCGACGCCCGCGGCGACCTCTTCGCCACCGGCTCTTTTTCCGGCGCCCTCAAGACCGCCACCAGCAACGGCCTCTACGATCTGTTCCTGGTGAAGTTCGCTGGCAAAACCGGAGACGCCAGCCTCATCCGCGCCATCGGCGGCAAGGGCAAGGAGCTGCCGCGCGCCATCGCCGTGCTGCCGTCGGGCAGCGTGCTTTTGGCCGGACAGTTCGGCGGAGAGGTGGACCTCACCGAGGGCGCGGTGGACTTCGGCAAGGGCGCCGTCGCCCCCAACGGCGACTACGACGGCTTCCTCCTCCAGCTCGCGGCCGACGGCAAGACCGAGTGGGTCGCCACCTTCGGCGACAACGGCGACGACGAGATCAACGCCCTCGCGGTCGATTCGGACGGCGCCATCTACGCGAGCGGCCACCACCAGCCGGCCGGCAACTACCACGGCCTCAACCCGCACGGCGTGGGCAACTTCACCGGCATCGTGATGCGCTATTCGCGCCAGGGCCGCGGCGAGTGGGTCCGCATCTTCGAAGGCCCGTCGTCAGCGGCCAACCTGCTTGCCTTCGACGAGCACGGCCGCCTCTGGACCGCCGGCGCCTCGCGGGGGATCCGCATCGGCGACACCGCCATCGAGCCGGCGGGCGGCCTCGACGGCTTCGCGCTCGCCCTCAATCCGCGCGACGGCGAGCCGCTCGGCTACCGCCGCTGGGGCAGCCCCGAGCAGGACCTCATCCGCGGCCTCGCCCGCATCCCCGGAGGGCTGGCGCTGACCGGCTACACCACCGGCGAGCTCCTGGAGTGCGGCAAGCCCATCGGCTCGCAGGGAGAACAGACCAGCTTCATCTTCTGGCTGCGCAATTTCTGATCAGGGAAACCGGCCACTGGCGGCGAGCAGGTCGATGCGCGCCTGCCGCGAGGTGTCCTCGGCGCTCAGCGCCGCCGTGTCCGCGTCCCGCGCGCGGCGCTCGGCGTCCACCACCTCCAAGTCGTTGGTCGCGCCCTCGCGATAGGCGAGCGTGGTCATCTCGAGCGCGTCGTGGGCGAGCTTCGACGCCTGCCGTGCCGACCCGAGGCCCTCGTCGGCGCGCCGCAGCGCTTCGAAGGCGATGCGCACGTCGGCCCGCGCCTGGCGCAACAGGCCGTCCACCTGCTCCTTGGCCTCCGCCGCCAGCGCGGCCCGCTCCTTGCGCAGGCCGTAGCGCGCGCCGCCGTCGTAGAAGGGAACCGAGAGCACCAGCTGCGCCTGCCAGCCCGTCTCGGGCACCGTCTGTGTCGCGGGCCTCTGGTAGAAGGGCTGCAGCACCGCCGAGAGCAGCGGCAGGTAGTCGGCGTAGCTGTCGCTCTCGACCTTGTGCGCCGCCTTGCTCCGCTCCCGCGCGGCGCGCAGGTCGGGACGGTTCTCCTGCGCATCGTGCAGCGCCTCGTCGGCGGAGGGCGCGGGCGGGAGCACCAGCTGTTCCTCCACCTCGACCGGCCCTTCCTCGCCCACCAGCACGCCCAACGCTTCCGTCGATCGCTGCAGCGCCGCCAGCGCCGACGAGAGCTGCGCCTCGTCGGTGGCCAGTTCCTGCCCGGCGCGGACCTCGTCGAGCCGGTTGCCGCTGCCCACCTCGAAGCGGGCGTGGGCGTCGTCGAGGTGCGCCTTGGCGGCGTCGCGCGCCTGGGTGGTGATCAGCACCAGGCGATGCTGCGCCATCACGCCCAGGTAGGCGCGGGCCGCGGCCACCGCCACCGTGCGCTTCAGGTCGTCGGCCGAGAGCTCGGCGACGCGCACCTGGTCGGACGCGTGCGACCAGGCGAGCCAGCGCGCCGGCGCGAAGAGCGGCAGCGTCAGGGAGAGGTTGGCGTTGAGCTGGCTCTGCGGAAGGATCTGCCCGCGGGCGTGATCGAGGCGCGTCGCCACCGCGTTGCCGGTGAGGACGGGAAGCGCCGGCGCCCGCACCTCCTCGACGATGGCCTGGGCGCGGGCGATCTCCTGACCGGCGATGACGGCGTTGGTGTTGCGCAGGAGCGCCCGTCGCACCGCCTCCGGCAGCGTCAGCTTCTCCTGCGCCAGGGCAGGCGCGGAGGCGAGGACCAGCAGCAAGGCGCGGCGCAGGATGGCAGTCATGGGGAGGAGATGCCCTTCGAGGGAGATCGGCGCGGCCTTGTACCGGAAGAACAGTTGTAAACGCAATCATCCGGCGAGGCGCCTGTCAACGGCGCCCGGCAGGCCGCCGCGGGCCGTGCCGGGGCGGAACTCGGTGCCGGCGGTCGAGCGCTTCCTCGCCGCCTAGGAGGCGCGCCAGCTGGACGACCGCTGCAGACTCCTGAGCGAGCCTTGGCTGCAGAGAAGCCGCGCGATGCGGACCTTTGCCGCGGAGGTCTCGATGGGGATCGCACGTCATTGGAAGTTCGCCGCCGGCGCTGCCGGACTCCTGGTGGGACTGCGGCGCGCGCAGGCGCACGGGGCCTTCGCCGGCAAGGTGGTGATCATCACCGGCGGCTCGCGCGGCCTGGGCCTCGTGCTCGCGCGCGAGCTGGTGCGGCGCAAGGCGCGCATCGCCATCTGTGCCCGCGACGTCGCCGAGCTGGAGCGCGCCCGGCAGGAGCTGGCCGCGGCAGGCGCGGAGGTCCTGGCCGTCGCCTGCGACCTGAGCGTCGCCGCGCAGGCATCGTCGCTCGTCGAGCAGACCCTGCACCGCTTCGGCCACCTCGACGTGCTCATCAACAACGCCGGCATCATCCAGGTAGGCCCGCTAGAGTCGATGGGCCTGCAGGATTTCCGCGAGGCGATGGAGATCAATTACTTCGGCCTCCTCCACACCTGCCTGGCCGCGCTGCCGCACCTGCGCCGGCGGCGCGCGGGGAGCATCGTCAACATCTGCTCCATCGGCGGCGCCGTCGCGAGTCCGCACCTGGCGCCGTACAGCGCCTCCAAGTTCGCGGCGGTGGGCTTCTCCGAAGCGCTCTGCGCCGAATCGCGCCGCGACGGGATCCGCGTCACCACCATCCTGCCCGGAGTGATGCGCAACGGCTCGTTCGTCAACGCGCTCTACAAGGGAAACCGGGAGCGCGAGGTGGCCTGGTTCGGCGCGGGGGCATCGCTTCCGGGCGCCTCGGTGTCCGACGTCCGCGCGGCGCGCCGCATCCTGCGGGCCTGCGCGCTGGGCGAGCCGTACGTCGTCATCGGGCTGCCCGCCAAGGTCCTCCGCGTCGCCCACGCGCTCGCGCCCGGCGCTTTCTCGCGGCTCTCCAGCCTGGTCGGGCGGCTGCTCCCGTCGTCCGTCGGAGGCGCAGGTCCGGACGACGCCGCCGAGCCCGGCTGGCAGCATCGCCCGCCGCCCAGCAGGGTGACCGCGCTGGGCGACAAGGCCGCGCGGCGCAACCGCGAAGTCCCCTGGGCGCCGCCCGAGACGGTCTGAACCGCGCGGCCCCTACTTGATCCGCGCGTCCATCCAGGCCGCGAGATCGGCCATCACTTCCTGCTTCTCGGGCTCGTGCAAGAGGTCGTGGAACAGGCCGTCGTAGATCTTCAGCGTCTTGTCCACGCTCCCCGCGCGCCGCACCAACTCGCGCGATCCGTCGGGCGGCGTGATCGGGTCGGCGCCGCCGTGCAGCGCCAGGAGAGGCACGGTCAGTTCCTCCTCGTGTGCGCGGATGAAGTCGATGCCGTTCAAGAGCTGCGCGGCGGTGCGGGCCGGGCCGTTGCCGCGATCGATCAGCGGATCCGCCTTGCACTGCTCGGCGACCCTCGGGTCGCGCGAGAACTGGTCGAGATCGAGCGAGAAGACCGCCAGCGCCGGCAGCACCGCGCCGAGAAACCGGGTCGTCCCCGCGGTGAAGCCCGAGACCTCCGCCCGCAGCGCCGCGCCGGTCAGCAGCAGCCCGGTGAGCGCCGGCTTGCGCGTCAACACCCAGCCGGTGGCGATGGCGCCGCCCATGCTGTGCCCCAGCACGAAGAGCGGCTTTCCCTCCTGCCGCACCCGGGCGACGAAGCGGTCGAGGTCCTGCGCATACTCGTCGAAGTCGCTGACGTAGACGCGCGCTCCCTCCGAGCTGCCGTGCCCGCGCAGGTCGAAGGCGCGGACTTCGTAGCCGTGCTGCGCCAGCCGATCGGCGAAGGCCGCGTACCGCGAGCTGTGGTCCTTGAGGCCGTGGACGATGACCAGCACCGCCCTGGGCGCGCCGTGCTCCGGCGCCCACCACTGCTCGAAGAGCCTCACTCCGCGCGCGCCTTCGAAGCTGCCTTCGCCGTGGGTCACGCCTTCCGCGACCACAGCGCCGGGCCGCGGGCGGGCGACGTATGCCGACCCGGCGCATCCGGCGCAGAGGAGCAGCGCGGTGGCCTTCATGCCGCGAGCTTACTGTGAAAGCCCGGCCAGCGCCTGACGCGGTCGAAGCAGCACGTCGCGCAAACCGAAGCCCAGCTCCGCGAGCGCGCGTTACAGTAGGCGCATGGCGCGATTCCGGAACCTCGACGGCTCGGGGCCCAATGCGGGCTCGCAGGTCTTCCAATGGGCGGTGGTGGACAAGGTGGCGGGCCGGCGGCGCCGCAGCCCCGCCTCGGCGCCAATGCCCTCGGTCAAGCCCGACCTCGGGCTCCTTGCGCAGGCGCCGGCGGTGGGCGCGCCCGCGCGGCTCACCTGGATCGGCCACGCCTCGTGGCTGGTGCAGCTGGACGGCGTCTCGCTGCTCATCGATCCGGTCTTCGGAAAGCGCATCTCCGGCATCGTGCCGCGCAACGTGGCGGCGCCGCTGCAGGCGCGCGACCTCCCGCCCCTCGCTGCGACGCTGATTACCCATAGCCATTACGACCATTACGACCGTCCGTCGGTCAATGCCGCCCAGGCGCGCGTCATCACCGGCACCGGGCTGGGTTCGGCCATGGACCTGCCGGCCACCGAGCTGGGCTGGTGGGACACCGAGCGGGTCAGCGACACCGTCCGCGTCACCTTCGTGCCCTCGCAGCATTGGAGCCGGCGCGGCCTCTTCGACACCAACGAGACGCTCTGGGGCGGCTTCGTCGTCGAGGGAAAGAATGCCCGCCTCTACCATTCGGGCGATACCGCTTATTTCGAAGGCTTTGCCGAGATCGGCAAGCGCTTTCCCGGGATCGACGCCGCCCTGCTGCCCATCGGCGCCTATGACCCCGCCTGGTTCATGGAGAAGCAGCACATGAATCCGGAGCAGGCGGTGCAGGCCTTCGTCGATCTGAAGGCGGCGCGCTTTCTGGCCATGCACTGGGGAACCTTCAAGCTCACCGACGAACCCCTCGACGAGCCGCCCCTGCGCCTGCGCGCTGAGTGGAAGCGGCGCGGCCTGCCCGAAGCCGCGCTCCACATCCCGGCGGTGGGCGCTACCCTTTGACGCC
This sequence comes from Deltaproteobacteria bacterium, assembly GCA_025350525.1. Lineage (GTDB taxonomy): Bacteria > Myxococcota > Myxococcia > Myxococcales > 40CM-4-68-19 > 40CM-4-68-19. The sequence continues at coordinate 939 of JANXXR010000629.1, read as the reverse complement.
GGGAGCAGGAGGCCAGTGTACTGTCCGCTCCATGCCTGCGAAAAAGCGCGAAAGCCAGCGCCGTTTGTCGACCGCTCCTCTGCGCGACTTCATCCACGTCCGCGACGGACTCGCGCGCGAGCTGCGCGCCAAGGGAGAGCTGGAGGAGGCGCGGCAGGTCGCGGCGCTGCGCAAGCCGCCAATCGGGCTGTGGATCGCGAACCAGCTGGCGCGGCTGGCCCCCGCCGACGTGAAGGCGCTGGTGGAGGCGTCGGCGCGGCTGCGGCGGGCGCAGTCGGCGGGCGGCGCCTCGGGAGAGGGCTTGCGCGAGGCGATGCACGCGCAGCGGGAGGCGCTGGCGCGGCTGGCCGATGCCGCGGGACGGGCGGCGCTGGAGGCGGGCACGAAGCTGACGCTGGAGCTGCAGCGGCGCGTGCAGAACACGGTGCAGGCGGCGGCTGTGACCGAGCCCGAGGCGCTGGGCGACGGAAGCCTCGAGAAGGAGCTGATGCCGGCGGGATTCGGGGAGCTGCTCGACTCGCCGCCGCACGCTTCAGTGAAGGAGCCTTTGCCCACGGCGAAGAAAGACGATGTCGCCGCGGCGCGCGCGCGAAAGCAGGAGCAGGCCGCCGCCCAGGCTCGCGAGAAGGAGCGGGCCCGCGCGCTCCACGCCGCGGAGGAGGAGGTCCGCCACCTCGAGGCCGCGGCGGGGAAGCTGGAGGAGAACGCCGCGAGCCTGGTCAAGAAGGCGGCCCAGGCCCGCGAGCAAGCGGATGCCGCGCGGCGCGATGCCAAGGCGGCAGCGGCCCGCGCGCTGGCGCTGCGCAGTCCGCAGAAGTAAAGCGCTCTGCGCGGGGCAGCAGTGAAGCGACCTGCGCCGGATGGTAGAGAGGTCTGCCATGCAAAAGGAGCGCGTCTTCATCACCCGCAGGCTGTCCATCGATCCTTCGCGGGTGCTCG
>JANXXR010000595.1 GCA_025350525.1 Deltaproteobacteria bacterium | reverse complement strand
GCGCTCAACCGCGTGGCGCGGCGGCGCGGAGGCGTTTTCGCCGACCGGTATCATGCGCATGTCCTGGCCTCGCGCCGCGAGGTGGCGCGGGCGCTGCGCTATCTCCTCGAGAACTTCCGCCACCATCTGCGCGAGGACATCGCGCCGCGCGGCGCAGATCCCTGCTCGTCCGCGGCCTGGCTCACCCTTCCGCTGCCCGACGACGCGCCGGTGCTGCGACCGCGGACCTGGCTGCTGCGGCACGCCCGCGACGGATAGCGGCACCTCCGCCCGGAGCGGATGGCTGGCTGCGGCGACTTGGGGTGACAGCTCGCGATCGCGCTGGGAGGAGGACCACGGCTCGCCCAGCGGCCCAGGAGTGGTACGAGGGGCGGAGCCCCTTGTACAGCGGAGCGGGCGCAGCCCGCGCAGCGCCCCAAAAGAAGAGATGCCGGCGGGCGTCGTCTTCGCCGTCAACACCTGCTAGAGGATGCGGTTCCGCCAGGAGGCCGCGATGGACATCCCGCAGCGGTTCAACATCGGCAAGGAGCTGGTCGACCGCAACCTGCGCGACGGCAGGGGAGCGCGCCCGGCCATCTGGTCCGCCGGCAAGACGCTCAGCTACGACGACCTCGCGGCGCTGGTGGACCAGACGGCCGCGGCCTTTGTGCGGCTGGGCGTCCAGCCCGAGCAGCGGGTGCTGTTCGTCATGCCCGACTCCCCGGAGCTGGCCGCCTGCTACCTCGCGGCGATGATGATCGGCGCGGTCGCCGTCCCCTGCAATCCGCTGCTGCGCCCCGCCGACTACGCCTACTTCCTCGAGGAGTCGCGCGCCCGGGTGCTGGTCACCGCGGTGGCCTGCCTCGAGAAGCTCGAGAGCGTGCTACCCGCCCAGCGCCACTTGAAGCACGTGCTGGTGCTCGGGCTCGCCTCCGCGCGCGGATCGCTCCAGGGCTTCCACCAGGCGCTCGCGCCGCCGCAGCGCATCGAAGCCGCCGACACCAGCCGCGACGAAGCCGCCTTCTGGCTCTGGACCTCGGGCTCGACCGGCCGCCCCAAAGCCGCCGTCCACACCCACCAGGACTGGCCGCACTGCTGCGAGCTGTACGGCAAGGGCATCCTCGGCATCTCCGCACAGGACCGCTGCTTCTCCGCTTCCAAACTCTTCCACGCCTACGGGCTCGGCAACGCGCTCGCCTTTCCCTTCTGGGTCGGCGCCAGCACCGTGCTCTCGGCGGAGAAGCCGTCGGCCGACGTCGTCTACCGCGCCATCACCGAGGGAAAGCCCTCGCTCTTCTTCGGCGTGCCGACCCTTTACGCCTCCATGCTGCAGGTCTCCGACGTCGAGCAGCGCTTCGATCTGAAGACGCTGCGCCTCTGCATCTCCGCCGGGGAGACGCTGCCGGGCGAGCTCTTCTCGCGCTGGAAGACGCGCTTCGGCACCGAGATCCTCGACGGCATCGGCTCGACCGAAGTACTGCACATCTACGTCTCGCCCCGCGCGGGCCACGCCAAGCCGGGCTCCACCGGACTGCCCGTGGATGGCTACGAGGTGCGCATCATCGACGAGCACGGCGCGCCGGTGGCTCCCGGCGGCACCGGCGACCTGATCGTCCGCGGACCTTCCACCGCGCTCTCCTACTGGAACCGCCGCGAGCAGACGCGCGGCAAGATGCGGGGCGACTGGTTCTTCTCCGGCGACAAGTTCCGCCAGACGGAGGACGGCGAGTTCCACTACGTCGGCCGCTCCGACGACATGTTCAAGACCGGCGGCGAGTGGATCTCACCGGCGGACGTCGAGTCGGCGCTGGTCGGGCACCCGGCGGTGCTCGAGTGCGCGGTGGTGCCTAAACAGAGCGAAGGCCTGCTTCGTCCGCAGGCGCACGTGGTGCTGGTGCAGGGCCGCGAAGGCAGCGAGGCCCTGGCCGACGAGCTGCGCCAGCACGTGCGCGGCCGCTGCCCGGGATACATGGTGCCGCGCGAGATCCTCTTCATCGCCGAGCTGCCCAAGACGGCCACGGGCAAGATCCAGCGCTACGTCCTGCGCGGGGAAGGCTGATGCCGGAGCTGCAAGTGGACGGCGCGCGACTCTACTTCGAGGACAGCGGCGGCAGCGGGCCCGCCATCGTCTTCGCCCACGGGCTCCTCTGGAGCACGGCCATGTGGCGCTTCCAGGTCGCGGCCTTCCGCGATCGCTACCGCTGCATCGCCTTCGACTTTCGCGGGCAGGGCAAGAGCGAGGTGACTGCCTCGGGCTACGACATGGAGACGCTGGCGCTGGATGCGGCGCAGCTGATCGAAAAGCTGGTGGGCGGCCCGGTCCACTTTGCCGGGCTCTCGATGGGCGGCTTCGCCGGCATGCGGCTGGCGGCGCGGCGGCCCGAGTTGGTGAAGACGCTGGCGCTGCTCGACACCGCGGCGGATCCGGAGCCGCCGCTCAACCGCCCCAAGTATGCGGCGCTGGGGTTGCTCACCCGGCTGCTCGGGACTGCGCGGCTCTCGGGCGAGGTGATGAAGGTGATGTTCGCGAAGCCCTTCTTGCAGGACCCCGCCCGCGCGCAGCTTCGGGCGCAGCTGCAGCAGGAGCTGATCGGCAACGGGCTGACCGGCTCTTTGCGCGCGACCAAAGGGGTGATGCAGCGCAGGCCGGTGGACAAAGCCGAGCTGTCGCGCATCCGCTGCCCGACGCTGGTGATCTCGGGCGCCGAGGACGCGGCCATCGTGCCCTCGCGGTCGCGGCGGCTGGCGGAGCAGATTCCCGGCGCGCGCTTCGTCTCCATCCCTCGCGCCGGGCACACCGCGACGCTGGAGGAGCCCGAAGCCGTCAACGCCGCGCTGCGCGAGCTGTGGGGCTGAAAAGCGCGCCGCCCGCGATCGTTGTCATTGCAATCAATCCGGTGTACGCACGCTGCCCGTGCCGGACAAGGAACCCATCGGGCTGCTCATCGGCGCCGCGCGGCGGCAGATCAAGCGGTGGGTCACCGAGCGGGTGCGGGCGCACGGCCTCACCGCGCAGCAGTTCTGGGTGCTCGTCAACATCGAGGAGGCGAAGGGGCCGTCCCTGGGCGAGATCGCGGCGCGCCTGCGCATGGACGCGCCTACCGCCTCGCGCGCGGTCGGGCAGCTGCTCAAGCGCGCGCTGGTCAAGGCCGAAGGCGACCGCGGCGACCGGCGCCGCCTCCGGCTCAAGCTGACCACGGCGGGCCGGGTACGGCTAGCTCCGCTGCGGGAGCTGGCCGCGGAGCTGCGCACCGCACCGCTGGAAGGGCTGTCGCGCGAGGAGGAGGAGACGCTGCGCGGGCTGCTGCGGAAGATCATCTCCAACATGGAGGCGGTGGTGGGGGGAAGGTGAAGGGGACGCGGCGGAGAGCGAGCAGAAGCACGGTCGGTCGCGCAGACTCAGGGCCCCTCAGATCGCACGCTCCCGCGCCGCCTGCAGCGCCAGCGGCTCTTCAGATCGCCAACTCCCGTAGAAGAAAAAAGTTTGGCTCTTCGGGCGATCGAGTGGGTGCGGGAGGCCTTCTTTTTTTGGGGCGCAGCGCCCAAAAAAAGCTTGGCACGATCTCGGAGCGGTTCGCGATCCAGCTGGCCTGTGCCCAGCGCGGCGCAGACCAAGGGCCCTCAGATCGCCTGCGTCGAGCGCGCCCACTCCCCTAAAGAAACAAATGTTTTCGCCGGGGTAGCGGGAGTGTCAGACCCGTTGGGGAGGGTGCCGGAATCATTCCAGCGTCAGCTGCGCTTCCAGCGGGTCCACCGTCGAGAGCACCGCCGCCCCATAGCGCCCCGCCCGGGTGCAGGCCTCGAGCGGATCCAGCCCGGCGGCGAGAAAGAACGTCAGCGCCCCGGCAAAACTGTCGCCCGCCCCGTAGGCGCCACCGCCGCGCGCCACCGCTGCCGGAGCAGGAAAGCGCCGCACGCCGCCCGCAGTTTCCACCCTCCCGCCGGCCGCGCCCGCCGTCATCACCAACGCCGCCGGCCGCCGCGCCGCCGGAAAATCCGCCAGCGCGCACACCTCGCGCGGATCGAGCGCGCTGCCCACCACCACCTCGGCCCGCACGCCCGATTTCAGCAGCGCCTCCGTCCTGCGCGCCGTCACCACCAGCACCCGCGCCGCCCGCGCCGCCTGCAGCGCCAGCGGATCCTGCGCGGTGAAGTAGGCCGCGTCGCACGAAGCCAGCCGCTCCCAGGGCAGCGCATCCGACCGCAGCGGGTGCAGCGGCTCGCCCACCACCACGATGGTCCGCTCGCCGTCGGGCGTGATCATCACCAGGTCGCGCGTGTGCGGCTGCGCCCGCTGCGCCGCGTGGATCTCCGCCCCGCTCTGCAGCAGCCGCGCCGAGACCTGCCGGGCCGCCTCGTCGTCGCCCAGCGCGGTGAGGAGCAGCACTTGCGCCGCGGATCGCGTCAGCTGGAAGAAGGCGATGCCGCCTCCGCCGCCGGCCAGGAAGCGCGGCCCTTCCAGGTGCGCGATCTCTCCCGTCCGCGGCGCCTGCGGCACGCGCCCCAGCGTGACGTGCTCGACGTGCCCGATGACCGCGATGCGCACGCCGCTACTCGACCAACAGCTCGGCGTTGCCGAAGGCCAGCGCCGTCAGCGCCATCGAGCGCAGGTGCACCGGGAAGGGCGAGAGCGACTGCTCTGCGGCTTCCGCCAGCGTCCGCCCGCCCTCGAGCAGCAGGCGCGAGAGCGCGACCAGCGCCGGCTGCACCTCGAGGGCGACGCCCAGCTCCAGCGGAGTCTTGAGCCGGGCCCGCTGGGGAAAGACCGCCAGGAGGCCGATGAGCGGCGCCGCCCCCTGGAAGGTCTCGGTGGCCGCGCGCAGCCCCGGCGCAATCTTGCGCGCCAGGTGCGAGAGCTCGATCAAGTGGGCGGCCGCGAGCAAATGGCGCGGCAGCATGCGGACGACGCCGGGGTACGGCGCCGCCTCGCTGGAGAGCAGCAGGTAGAGCCGCCAGGAGCAGGTGAGCAGCGACGCCTGCCGCGCGGCCAGGCGCGCCGCCGTCTCCAGCCGCGGATCGCCCTCGACGCCGTGGTGGATGCGCCAGCTCTGCAGCACCTGGCGCAAGTAGGCGGCGCGCTCGAGCACCGCCGGCGCGTGCGGCTCGGGCAGCGCGCCGCCGCGCAAAAGCGCCAGGCTGCCCTCCTCCTGCAGCGCCGCGAAGGCCGCGTAGTCGGGCTCGCCCAGGTGCGCGTCGATGGAGTCGCGGACCCACCGCTCCTGCCGCGCCCAGTCCTGCTCCCGCGCGCCCTCGGGCAGCGGCACGCTGCCGCGCCCGAAAAAGGACGGCCCCTCGCCGTCGATCTGCTTCTGCAAGCTCTCCCAGCTCTGCCCGTCGCGCGCCTCCGAGGCGTCCTGGAGGGGGCAGATCTTCGAGTTGAAGTCCACCACCCGCACCTCGCCGACCTGGAAGATGCGGTTGAAGGGGAAGAGCCGGCAGGTGTGCGGCTTCGCGGCGTAGCCGTGCCCGGTCTCGACGGCGCAGAGGCCGTCGGGCTGCAGCATCCAGCAGCCGTCGCTCACGTCCAGGATGTGCGCGAAGCGGTGGTCGGCCGGATACACCAGCGCGGCCATGCGCGGCTCGAGGCGCGCGAAGCGAACCACTTCCTTGCTCGCCTCGAGCGCCAGGCCCTTGCCCTTGCAACAGAACGACCCGCAGGACGGGCAGTCGTATTTCAGCGCGCGGTCAGGAAAGGTGAAGAAGCTTTCCATCCGGCTGGACGGCGCTACTTGGCGTCGGGCGCCGCCGCCACCGGCGTCGCGGCATTGACCGGCGGCTGCTGCTGGGCCGGCGCGTCCTTGGGCGGATCGGTCACCAGCGGGCAGCCCGCCTTGGGCTTGGGCACGCTGAACCAGCGGTTGATGTCGTGGCAGGTGTAGCGGCAGACGCCGTTCTCGGCGCGGCCCTCGTCGGTCATCACGCACTTGCCCGGATTGTCCAGCTCGAGGAGCGCGGCCTTGATCAGGCCCTTCTCCTGCTGGTCGGTCTCGGCCGCGTACGACTTCTCCAGCGCGGGCTTCGCCGCCGCGTCCTTGTGGTTGCGGATGTACTCGAGCATCAGCTCCTTGGCCTTCCACTCCTGCTCGGCCGGGAGCATGGCCGCGAGCTGGGTCGTCGTCTTCCAGCCCGGCGTGGTCATGAGGCGGTAGAGCGCGCCCAGGTAGACGTTCTTGCGGCCCTTGTCGTGGTTGGCGAGCGACTTCTCCAGCGCCGCGATCGAGTCCTTGCCGCCCTCTGCCGCCAGCGCGTCGAGCGCGAAGCAGCTGAGGACGGGGTACTCGTCCTTGACCACCGGGCACTTCTCCAGCACCTCGGCGTAGACCGGCACGCCGGCCGCGCCCAGCGCCTTGACCACGCGGAAGACGGTGGCGGGCTGGTTGCCGCGGATGCAGTCGTGCTCGATGGCGCTGCGCCGGGAGACGTCGTTCTCCACCTCGGCCCGCGGCCGCTGGTCGCGCCCGATGCCGATGGCGAAGAGCTTGGCGTTGACGCCCTTGGGGAAGCACTCGGGCGCCTTGGTGTCGGGCGCCAGCGTCTCGAGCTCTTTCAGCTCGCGGGAATTCTTTGACTCGGCGCTGTTGTAATCCATCCAGACAAATCCGCCGAGGGCAACGGCGCCTGCACCAATGAGGATCGAGGAGAGTTTCATAGGCCCGGATGCTACGCCTGCGGCCGGGCAAGGGACTAGAGAAAAAGCGTGGTAACGTCCGCGCCCATTTATGCTGCACCTCGTCGAAAATGAAGGCGGAGAGCAATGGGCCGAGGCGCTCGAGCGCGGCCGGATCGTGCAGTTTTTGCGCTGCCCGATCGCGCTGCCCGAGGCCGCCGACCAGGAGTTTCTCCGCAATGGCCTCTCGCCTTTCCTGCGCAAGAAGAACGTCAGCTGGTATCCCCGCGCCGACCGGCTGACGGGCGTGCAGGCGCCTGCTGAGGTGATGGTCCGCGCCCGCCGGATCCTGCGCGAGCACTCGCGCCGCGTGCGCAGCTTCCTCGAGGGCAGAATGCCCGGCTTCACCCGCGGCTGGGAGCCCGGGACTTCAAGCTTCCGCCCGCTGGAAGAGAAGGGCCGGCAGCTGGGCGCGCACGCCTCCAACGAGCTGGTGCACGTGGACGCCGGCGCTTACGGCGCGACCCACGGCGACCGGGTGCTGCGCTTCTTCGTCAATCTGAATCCAACGCGCGAGCGCGTCTGGATCAGCAAGGGCAGCTTCGGCGAGCTTCTGGAGAAGCACGGCGCCGAGGCGGGCATCTCGAGGGGGGCGCTCGAGCCCAAGCTGCCCGAGAGGATCTATTCAGGGCTGCTGCACGCGGCGGGGCGCGTCTTTCCCATGGCCCGCGTCCTCGACAGCTCTCCCTACGACCGCCGCATGCGCCGCTTCCACAACTGGATGAAGGACACGCCCGCGTTCCAGGCGGGGCCCAGCGAGCGCTTCGCCTTTGCGCCCTTCGCTTCGTGGATGGTGCTCACCGACGGCGTCAGCCACGCCTGCATCGAGGGTCAGCACGCGCTGGTCGATACCTTCCTCGTGCCGCTGCGCAACTGCAAGCTGCCGAGTCCCTACGCGCTGCTCGCGGAGGCGCGCTAGGTGCCTGCAGAGGAGACGGTGCTGGTGCTGCGCTTCAGCGCGGTCGGAGACGTGGTGCTGACGGCGCCGGCCATCGAGGCGCTGCGGGCTGCCCTCCCCAAGGCCCGCATCGTCTATGCGGTCAAGGAGCGGCTCGCGCACTTGCTCTTGCACAACCCCGCCGTCGACGAGGTGGTGGCGTTGCGTCCGGGCGAAGGCCCCTGGAATTACGCCCGCCGCCTGCGGGCGGTGAAGCCGACGGTGGTCCTCGACCTGCACGGAAAGATACGTAGTAAAATTTTGCGCGCGCTGATGCCGGGCGTGCGCAAGGTGGTCTGGCACAAGCGCGACTTCCGCGACACGGTGCCGGTCAAGCTGGCGCTGCGCCCGTACCACTCCTCGATGCTCTTCGCCGACCGCTACCACAAAGCCGTCGAGGAGTTGGTGGGCCGGGCGGTGCCGCGCGGGCGGCTGCGCTACTTCCTCGGGCCGGACGACGTCGCCGAGGCGGAGCGGGTGCTGCGCGCGGCGGGCATCGATCTGTCGCGGCCCATCTTCGGCCTCTCGCCGGGAGCGAACTGGGAGACCAAGCGCTGGCCGGCGGAGCGCTTCGCGGGGCTGGCGCGGCGGGCGCTCGCGGCCGGCGTGCAGGTGGCGGTGCAGGGCAGCGAGAGCGAGGCGGGGCTGGGCGCCCTCATCGCGCAGCTTTCGCCCGGGACGGTGGACCTCTGCGGCAAGCTCGACCTGCGCGCGCTGGGCGGCTTCATCGCCCGCTGCGCCGCCTTCGCCGCCAACGACAGCGGGCCCATGCACATCGCCCGCGCGCTGGGCGTGCCGACGCTGGCCTTCTTCGGCTCGACCGACCCGGCCATGTTCGACTTCACCGGCCACCAGCTCCTCTTCGCCGGCGTCGAGTGCGCGCCCTGCTCCTTCTTCGGGCGGCGCCGCTGCCCGCGCGGCCACTTCCGCTGCATGCTCGATCTCGACGTGGACCGCGCCTGGAACGCGCTCGAGCCGCTGCTCCGCAAGGGCCGCCTGCCGCTCCTCTCGGCATGAGCTGGCCGCGGGCGCCGCTCTTGATGTGCTCGAGCTCGTCGCGGACGGGCGCGGTGGAAGGCCTGATCGCCCTGGGCCGCGAGCTGCGCGCGCAGGCCATCGACGCGCGCTTCGCCGGCGACACCGTGCGCCCCGGCGAGAACCTGGGCGAGCACCTGGCGGCGGCGGGAGTGCCGTGGGAGAAGCAGCTGCGGCTCTCGCGCAAGGTGAAGATCGCCGACGTGCTCCACGACGTGCAGGAGCTCTCGCGCGGCCCCTACGACCTGCTGCACGCCGCGATGGCGCACGATCACCTGGTGGCGCTGCTCGCCGCCTTCTGGCGTCCGGGGCTGCGGGTGGTGCGCGCGGTGCAGCGGCGCCTCGAGGTCGAGCCGGGCCGCTTCGGCAAGCGGCTCTGGGCGCTGCGCCGCAGCGACGGCGTCCTCGTCCACTGCGAGAGCTACCGCAAGCTGCTCCTGCGACACCTGCCGGAGGAGCGGGTGGCCTGCGTGCCCGGCAGCGTCGATGCGCAGGTGTTCACGCCCGGCTCCGCGCCGGGGCTGCGGGCGCGCTGGGGCATTCCACTCGACGCGCCGCTCGCGGGCGTGGTGGCGCGGATGAAGCCGGAGCGCGGGCATGGCGTGGTGCTGGCCGGCTTTGCGCAGGCGCTGCGGGAGGTGCCGTCGGCGTTTCTGGTGCTGGTGGGTCGCGGCGAGGACGAAGAGGCGCTGCGCGCGCAGGTCCGCGATCTGGCCATCGCCGACCGGGTGGTGTTCGGCGGCTACCAGCGCGGGCCGGCGCTGCTTCAGGCGTACCGCGCCCTCGACGTGGCGGTCTGGCTGCGCGAGGGCAACGACGGCGCCTGCCGCGGCGTGCTGGAGGCGATGGCCTGCGGCCTGCCGGTGGTGGCGGGCAGCGAGGGAGCGCCGGGAGAGCTGGTGCGGAATGGGATCGACGGACGCATCGTCGATCCGGCGGACCCTCTCGCCGTGGGCAGCGCCCTCGCGGAGCTGCTGCGGGACCGGGAGCAGGCCCAGGCGCTGGGGCGGGCGGCGCGCGAGCGGGC
>JANXXR010000594.1 GCA_025350525.1 Deltaproteobacteria bacterium | reverse complement strand
CCTCGGAGTCCTTGCCTGATTCATCTTCGCCACGGCGTCATACGAAATCGAGAACGGCGGCCGCTCCCCCTCTCCTCGTCCCTCTCCCATCAGGGGAGAGGGAGTTTTGAAATCTAGGGCGCGCTACGCACGACGGCGCGAGGCGTTCTTGCCTGGTTCATTTTTGATACTGCCTCGTAGGAAATCGGGAATGGTGGCCGATCGACATACCGTCCGGCGCCTTCGACCACGTCCAGCTTCCCATTCGCCCAAACGACCTTCCCTTGGCTGAGCGTGTAACTCGGGACGCCCTTGACCTTCATCCCTTCGAAGATGTTGTAGTCGACTTTCTGGTGATGCGTCTTCACCGATATCGTGCGCGTAGCTTCCGGATCCCAGACCACGATGTCAGCGTCTGCGCCCACACCAACAAATCCCTTGCGCGGATAGATGTTGAAAATCTGCGCCGCATTCGTCGAGGTCACGCGCACAAATTCGCTGGGCGTGAGCCGGCCATTGTTGACGCCGTGATGCCATAGCACGGCCAGGCGATCTTCGACGCCGCCGGTGCCGTTCGGAATCTTGCTGAAGTCGTTGCGGCCCGCGGCTTTCTGCGGTTCGCAGAAGCAGCTATCGAAACTGAGCGGAGCAAGAGTAGAGGATGCCGTGATATTAAGTTACGGCCTTCGGGTACCGGGTAAATAAGGATCCCAATCAGCAACTCGACTGCGCTTGATCTGAAGTGAGGGGAGATCAAGGACGAATTCGAAAATTCCCAGTGATCTACAGGGCGCCACGTCGTCCGGATCGATGTGGCGATCGCAAATACTGGATGCACGGAATCGATACGTACTCGGCCCGTCCCATTGTGCAGGGCACGAGTTTGCATTTATCAAAGGCGCCGATGAAATGATTCTTCCCATGCTTGTCAGTAGATCCAACGCAATAGGCGAGCCACTCCCCTCATCACCCAACTGATTGAGCAGAGCGTAACGCTCATCGGGTGAAAAACTGATCCAGGGTTCAAGATAGCCGAAGAGCTTTTCCGGGCGCGGCAAGATCAGCGCGTTGGCGATGGGCTTGCTTTGATCAATTATTCGTACGGCACTCGCGGCGCTGTCGTCTTGAGAGCAAAAGACAGCAATGTACTTCCCGGAAGAAGAGGATGGAGATATCAGAAGCTTGGTGGTACCTAGTACCGCGTCAACCACATCGCTTTCCACATTGAGAGCGTCGCCGGTAATACATTTGGCGATGGATTGTCCTCGATAGAGCGCGATGCCATCGTTGTTCACTCTGCGGTACGCGACTTCCCGTTCGGTCTCACCCAAACGCAACTCAGTCCAGCCATTGGGTGACCGGGATGTCGGGTCAGTCGTGAATTTCGGAATATCCTCAGCCTCGCAATAAGACGTGATCGTCGCCCCGATCGCAAGTTTATGCGACGGTTTTCCCGGACAATCTCCGCTATTCAGCGCTCTGACGCGCCCGGCATAGCCTTTGGCTGCGGCTGGCCAGGACTCGATGTGCAAGTGAGACGCGGAGGCGCCAATACTTCCCGCCAAGCCAAGATATTGCCCCTCGCAGACTTTATCTCCGACCGCGACGGCGTGTTCGGACATATGCAGATAAAAAACCTTGCCGGCCTTACTTACATCCTCGATGACCAAGGTGCTGTGTTGAAATGCACCCTGGATGAACTCGCTTCCAACGCAGGTTGCCTCTTGTTTCTTTTCCGCGGGGGTTCTTTTTGTGCAAAGTGTTTTCCAGAGCACCTTGCCTGCGTGAGCGGCGAATACGGGATCGCCAGTTTTCGCGCGAAAGTCTATGCCGGCGTGAGCATGGTTGTAGACGAGATATTTTCCGTCCATATCGTAAGGATCACCCATGTACGGAAACGTGATGCAGGTTGGTAACTTACGCAATACGTTGCTAGCGAATAGACTGAGCGTTGCGTCGTAGTCGCGATCTGTCGGCACATAGCACGGATCGGTCGTGCCGGGCCATAACTTCGTATTCCAGGACCGGCCATCATGCGTTGTAAAGTCCCCTGCCATCGTATTTAAGCTCTGAAGAGCGATGAGATTCGTCCACAACAGGGCATTCAGGGCGATTTTCAGAAAAGAGAAATTCACGAACAGACCTCCAAGATTATCATCCGTAGCATACGATGTTCATGCATTCATCTGTCATGTTCTGTCGGTTCTTTTACCCTCAGTTATCCAAC
>JANXXR010000553.1 GCA_025350525.1 Deltaproteobacteria bacterium | reverse complement strand
GCTGCCGCCAGCGTCGCGAACCCCAATGCCTTGAGGACGCCCGAGCCGCGGCCGCGGTCGTTGCGCATCACCTGCGGATCGTAGAGATCCGCCAGGTAGAGCGCGGCCGGCACGCAGGCGGCGGCCGCGATCAGCGCCGCCACTTCCCGCCAGCCGTGCGCCTCGTGCCCGCTGATCCACATCGCGAGCCCGACCAGCACCGCCTCGACGAAGACGAGGCGGGCTGCGCGTCCGCTGTACCAGTGGCCCGAAAACTGCGGCATGTGTTGCGTCTCCCGGTTGAACTGCTGGAACTGCCTTGGTGCTGCTGCCCGTTACTGGCCGCTGGTGAGCTGGCCCTTGACCACGGGCAAGGGAGCCGGAACGCGGGAGGGATCGACGCCGTTGAGCACCAGGCCCCAGACCGGCGCGCCCATCAGCGACCGCACCGCGCTGGCCACCTGCTCGCGCGGGGTGACGCCGGCGCGGGTCACCATGACGACGCCGTCGGCCTGGTGCGCGACCACCGAGGCGTCCGCCGTCGCCAGGGCGGGCGGGACGTCGAGGTAGATCTCGTCGAAGAGCGTGCGCAACAGCGAGAGCGTCTGCGCGAAGCGCGTCCCCGCCAGGAGCGAGGCCGACTCCGAGCCCGGAGCGCGGCCCGCCGTGATCACCGCGAGGTGGCCCTCGCTGTAGCGGCCCAGCGCCTCGCCGATCTCGGTCTTGCCGGTGAGCACGTCGGCCAGGCCCGCGCGGGCGCCCATGCCGAAGAGCGCGCCCGCGGCGCCGCGCCGCAGATCGCAGTCCACCAGCGCGACCTTGGCGTCGCGCGCCCGGGCCGCCGTCAGCGCCAGGTTGGCCGCCGTGATCGACACGCCTTCGCCGCGCACCGAGCTGGTCACCGCGATGACCGCGCCTCCCGCGATGGCCTGGGTCCGCTGCGCCCGCATCCAGCGCAGCCGGTGGAGCAACATCCGGTACTGCTCCGCCGCCGCGCCCATCGGATTGGTGATGGCCACCAGCCGCTGGTCGATGCCTGCCTCTGCGGCGCCGCCCTCGATGCGCTCGAGGAACTGCCGCCGCGCCTCAACTGCCTTGGGAATGCTCGACATGGTGTTCTCCTAAAAAAGTGTGAGGGGCCTCAGGCGTCAGGCCTCAGGCCTCAGGTGGGTTCAGGCTTCGGCTTGTGCGGCGGCGGGAAGGACGCGCTGGCTGTAGGAGCCCGGGAGCTCCGGGACGCTGGCCAGCACCGGCAGGGACAGGGCGGTGCCCACTTCGCTCTCGCTGCGCAGCGAGCGGTCCGACAGCTCCTGGCTGAGGGCGGTGGCGGCGCCGAGGATGAGCGCCGCGATGATGGCGAGCAGCAGCAGCTGCGGCCGGTTGGGGCTGCCCGCGACGGAGGGCGGCTGGGCGCTCTCGAGGACGCGGAACTCGCTGGGGCCGGACTTCTGCTCCAGCTCGGCGGTGATCTCCGCCTCCGCCTTCTTCGAGGTCAGCTGCGCCACCTTGGCGTTGAGCAGGTCCACGTCCTTGGCCAGGTCGGTGAGCTGGTTCTGCACCATCGGCGTGCCGGCGATGGACTTGTCCAGCTGCGCCTGCTGCTTCTGCAGCTCGGCGATGCGCTTCTGGCCGCGATCGATGGCGCCGGTCATGCGGCGCAGCTCGAGGTCGTTGGCGGAGGCGCGGGTGCGGGCGGCGGCGAGGCGGGCCGACGACGACTCGACCTCGCGCTTCATCGCCAGCACGTCCGGGTGATCGGGCGTCAGCGAGGCGGCCAGCGCCGCCAGCTTGGCGCGGTCGTTGTCGTACTGCTCCTCGAGGCGGCCGACCTCGGTGTCCTTGGTGAAGGGCTGGGTGCCGAGCAGGTCGATGCGCTGCTGCGCCTGCTGGGCGAAGACCGCCTCGTTCTCGATCTGCTTGGCGAGCTGGTCGCGCTGGTGGTAGCGGGCCTCGAGCAGCTCGGGCAGCTCGTCGGCGTGCGCGGCCTTGAAGGTGTTGACCTTGGCCTGCGCCTTGGAGAGGTCGCCGCGCATCTCGGCCAGCTTCTGCCCGATGATGTCGCGGGTCCGGGTCACCTGGCCGGCGCGCACCTGGAGGTTGCCCTCGATGTAGAGCTCGGCGAGCCGGTTCGCCGTCCGGGCGGCCAGCTGCGGATCCCGGCCGCGCACGGTGATGGCGAAGGCGTTGTCGCCCTCGGCGTGGACCTCGGTGTCGGTCCGCAGCGCCTCGACGGCCTCGTCCATGCCCTTCTCGCGGGACTTGGGATAGAGGTTCAGCTCCTCGATGGTGGTGGTCATCAGATTGCGCGCGTAGACGTTCGAGCGCACCGACTTGACCTTCTCCTCGAGGCTCTGCGCGTTGATCACCGGGATCACCAGATCCGGGTGCGGCGTGAAGGGCTCCACCATCACCAGCGCCCGCGCCCGGTACTCGTTGGGAATGCGGGCGATGAAGAGCGCCGCCAGGATCACCACGCTGCCCGCGACCAGCGCCATCACCTTCCAGCGCCGCCGCATCGCCGCAAACAGCTCATCGATCGTATACGTCCGGTCCATCGTTTTCTCCCTCGTGAAGAACGTGCGGCCGCGGCCGCGAAAAGGTGGCTACTCGAACCGCGCTTTTTCCCAGGTCAGGCGCATCTGGACCACGTCGCGATCCACCTGCGCCGCGGTCTGCACATCGTTGAGCCGCGCGTCGCGAGTCGCCGCGATGCCCAGCTTCAGGTCCCTAGTAAAGTTCC
>JANXXR010000545.1 GCA_025350525.1 Deltaproteobacteria bacterium | reverse complement strand
CCATCGACCATCGACCATCGACCATCGACCATCGACCATCGACCATCGACCATCGACCATCGACCATCGACCATCGACTTCTACGGCATCGAGGCGACCGTCCGGACGGCGTAGTACGACGCCTCCGGATGCCAGACGATGACGGCGCTCGTCGACTGCTCCGGCACCATCTGGTGCGCCTCCGTCAGCGTAATCCCAATCCGCTCCGGATGAAGGATCTCCCATACCCCGCTCTGGTCCGCGAGATCCGGCCAAGCCGGATATCCCGCGCTGTATCTCTTTCCCTGTCCCTCCGGCAATCCCATCTCGGCGCGCACCCGGCGGTGCCAGTATTCCGCCAGCGCCTCCGCCGTCTCGACCGCCAGCCCGTGCAGGTAATAGCTGCGGCTGAACTCGCCGGCGGCTTCCCACTCGGCACAGATCTTGGTGGCCTGGTCTCCGACCGTGACCGCCTGGAAGGCCACCACGTCGTCCGCCCCGAAGTAATCGGCGAGGCAGAGCCGCGGCGTCTCGATCTTGCGCGGAAAGTGGAAGGTCCAGATCGGTTTGCGCGTCGCCGGATCGAGCACGGTCAGGTCATTGCCCTTTGCCGAGCAGGGGAAATATCCATAGATGACCTGCGGCTTGAGCCAGCCATTGCGGATGCATTCTTCCTGCAGCTCGTGCCGCTTGCCGGCAAACTCGTCGGCGATCAGCTTCTGATACTGGTCGCGCGACTTGACCCGCACTCCCCATTGCAATTTATACAATTCGACCAGATCGAGGTGATCGAAGATATCCCGCAGCGCCAGGTCCTCCGCCGGCACCACGCGCGTGCCCCAGAAAGGCGGCGTCACCCTGGGCGGCTCGGTGACGCTGCGGGGCGCCACGTCGGTGACCGCGGACAACTGCTGCGTCGAGGCCCGCTCGGCCCCGGCCGCCACCATGCTCCGGTGCAGGTGGGCCTCGCGCTTGAGCTTCTCGTGCAGCTTCTTGCGCTCCTCCGGCTGCTGCAGGCCGGTCATGGTATCGAGCCCCTCGAAGGCGTCGCGGCAATAGAAGACGCCGCCTTCATAGAGCGTATCCTTCCCGTCCACATAAGCCGTCCGCCAGCCATACTTCCGATTGATGGCCGCGCCGCCGATCATGATGGGGATCTTCAGCCCGCGCCGGTCCATCTCCTGCACGATGAGCGGCATCTGCCGCGAGGTCGAGACCAGGAGCGCCGAGAGCCCGATCGCGTCGGCCTTGACCTCCACCGCCTTGTCGACGATGCGGTCCACCGGCACCTGCTTGCCGAGGTCGTGCACGGTATATCCATTGTTGGAGAGAATGGTCTTGACCAGGTTCTTCCCGATATCGTGCACGTCGCCGAAGACGGTGGCCAGGACCACCACGCCGCGGGAATAGCTGTCGTTCTTCTCCATGAACTGCTCGAGGTAGGCGACCGCCTTCTTCATCACCTCCGCGCTCTGCAGGACGAAGGGCAAAATCAATTCGCCGGCGCCGAAGCGATCGCCCACTTCTTTCATCGCGCCCAGCAGCACGTCGTTGATCACCTGCACGGCCGTGCGCGTCTTCAGGCAGGCGTCCATCGCCTCGACCAGGCCCTTCTGCTGCCGGTCGACGATGAGGTGGTGCAGCCGCGCTTCGGGCGTGTCGTAGACCTTCTCCTCGACGATTTTGCCGGCCGAGGCTCCAGGTCCGGTCTTCTCGAAGTGGGTGATCAGCCGCGCCAGCGCATCCTCGCGCCGCGCTAGCACCAGATCTTCCGCCAGCTCCCGCGCCTCCGGAGGGATTTCATTCCAGGGCATGATATCGCGCGGGTTGATGATGGCCGCGTCCAGCCCGGCTTTCAGGCAATGGGTCAAGAACACCGAATTCAAGACCGGCCGCATCGCCTTCGACAAACCAAAGCTGACATTGGAGACGCCCAATACCGTGAGGGCTCCGGGCAGCTTCTCCTTGATCAGCGCAATGCCTTCAATGGTGTCCAAGGCGCTGCGCCGGTATTGCTCGTCGCCGGTGGCCAGCGTGAAGGTCAGGACGTCGAAGAGCAATTGCCAGGGCTGCAATCCGTCGCTCAAGGCCCGCTGGTAGATCCGCTGCGCCACCTCCAGCTTGCGCTCGCGGGTCTGCGCCATGCCCTGCTCGTCGATGGCCATGGCCACCGTGCAGGCGCCGTACTGCTTCAGGAGCGGGAACATCTTGTCGATCTTTTCCCAGCCCCGCTCGAGGTGCACGCTGTTGACGATGCCGACGCCCGGCAGCCATTCCAGCGCCGCCGCCACCACCTCGGGCTCGGTCGAGTCGATGCAGAGCGGCGCCTCGACCTGCCCCGAGAGCACCCGCACCGTCCGCACCATCTGCTCCTGCTCGTCGGCGCGCTCGGTCAGCGCCACGCAGACGTCCAGCGCGTGCGCCCCGCCCTCCACCTGCTCGCGGGCCACCGCGAGGATTCCGTGCAGGTCGTTGGCGAGGAGAAGCTCCTTCATCTTCTTGCTGCCCTGCGAGTTGACCCGCTCGCCGATCACCAGCGGCCGCGGCTCCTGGTGCAGCGCCACCGCCTTGAGCCCGCTCGAGAGCATCGGCACCCGCGCAGGCGGCTTGCGGGCCGGCGCCGCGCCGCGGATCGCCTCGACCACCAGCTTCATGTGCTCGGGCGTGGTGCCGCAGCAGCCGCCCACGATGGCGAGGCGGAAGTCGCGCACGAAGCGGGCCAGGTATTCCGCCAGCTCGGTGGGTTGTAATGGATAGACCGCGGTCCCTTCGCGATTCTCCGGAATGCCGGCATTGGGCTGGCAGCTCAATGGCAAGGGCGCGAACTCGGCCAGCGCCCGCAAGGGATCGACCATCTCGCGCGGCCCCGTCGAGCAATTGAGCCCCATGATGTCGGCGCCCGCCGCCACCAGCAGCGCGGCAGCCGCGAGCGGCTCGGTGCCGAGCAGCATGCGGCCCGAAGGGTCGAGGGTGATCTGCGCGATCACCGGCACACCGCGCCCCACCTCGGCCATCGCCTTGCGGGCGCCGAAGACCTGCGCGCGCAATTCGAGCAGGTCCTGCGCCGTCTCGGCGAGGATGCAGTCGACGCCGCCCTTGAGCAGCGAGACCGTCTGCTCGCGGAAGATCTCGGTCAGCTCGGCGGGGCTGACCCGGCCCAGGTCGGGATCTGAGCTGGAGGGCAGAAAGCCGCTGGGCCCGAGCGAGCCGGCGACGTAGCGCGGGCGCCCGTCGGTGCGCTCGGCACGGTCGGCCTCCAACCGGGCGAGGCGCGCGGCGGTCTCGTTGACCTCGTGCACCTTGGCGCCCAGGTCGAACTCGTCGAGCTTGGGCCGCGAGGCGCCAAAGGTATTGGTCTCCACCGCGTCGCTGCCGGCCTCGAAGTAGCCGCGATGCACGCCCTGCACGATGTCCGGGCGGGTCAGCGAGAGGACCTCGTTGCAGCCGTTGCGGCCGTCGAAGTCCTTGATGGTCAGCTCGTGCGCGAGCTGCATCCGCTGGAGGGTGGTGCCCATGGCGCCGTCGAAAACGACGACTCCCCGGGCGATCGCATCGAGAATGTTCTTGTCGGCCATGAGGGCCGGGGACCTTAGCACGCGATGCGTCGTGGTATAGAAGCCAGCTTATGGCTGCGAAGACGCCGGCGACCGCTGAAGAGCTGCGTGCGGAGCTGGACCGGGTCCGACGCGAGTCGCTGCGCGCCGAAGCCGAGCGCGCCCGGGCCGAGGAGTACAAGGCGCGGCTGGAAAAGCGCGATCGCGAGATCGAGCAGGTGCGCGATCAGCTGCAGCAGGCGCTGCAGGCGGCCGAGGGGCAGCTCGCTGCCGCGGCGGCGAAGATCGCCCAGGTCTCGCAGCCGCCGCCGCCTTCGACGCTGGCGGGGGATCTCGACGAGGCGCGGGTGCGGCTGGCGCGGCTGCAGGCCGAGCTCGCCGAGCTGCACGCCGAGCGCGACGACTTGAAGCGCCAGGTGGACGGCAGCAGGGTGGAAGCGGAAGGGCTGCGCGCCTCGGCCGTCGCGCTGCAGGCCATCGTCGCCGTGCGCGACATCCGGTCCGACGACGCGGTGGCCGCCGCGCGGACCTCGCTCGAGCGCGCCGCCGCCGCCGAGAAGGAAGCCGACGCCGCCCGCGGCGAGCTCTTGCGGCAGGGCAAGTCCGAGGAGGAGGCGCGGGCGCTGGCGCTGGGCGCGCAGGAGCGGTTCGGCGACATCCGCGCCCTGCTCGACCACGTCCAGGGCGAGCTGGAGGCGGAGCGCACCCAGGCGCAGGCGCGCGAGAGCCAGATGGTCGCCGAGGTGCGCGAGCGCGAGACGAAGATGGTGCAGGAGGTCCGCGAGCGCGAGTCCCAGCTGGTGGCCGCCGCGCAGGCCCGCGAGACGCAGCTGGCAGAGGCGGCGCAGGGGCGGGAGCGGCAGCTCGCCGAGGACCTGCGCGACGCCACCGATCAGATCGCGGCGCTCACCCGTGTGCAGGCCGACGCCCGCGAGCGCGAGGGCAAGCTGCAGCAGGCGCTCGAGGCCGCCCGCGCGCACGAGGCCTCGCAGGACGCGGAGCTGCGCCTGGTCCGCGGACGGCAGGCGGAGGCGCGGGGCGCGATCGACGAGCAGCTCGACCAGGCCAGAACCGAGCTTCGCAAGCTGCGCGCCGACCTCGAGGAGCAGCTGGAGAAGCAGGGCCGCTCCAAGGCCCACGCCGCCGAGCTGCAGTCGGTGGTGGACAGCCTGGGCCGCGAGCGGGCGGCGCTGCGCTCGGAAGCCGGGGCCATGCGCGCCAAGGTGGAGATGCTCTCGGCGGCGGAGGAGCGTTCGCGGCGGCTCGCCCAGGAGCTGGAAGAGCTGCGCGGAGAAAACGAATTCCTCAACCAGGAGCTGGCCCGGTCCAACTCCCCTCGCGCCGGCGTGCCGCCCCCGTTACCCAAGGCTCCCGGAGCGTGACCGCCATGCTGAAGATCGTCATCGGCAACAAGAAGTACTCCTCCTGGTCGATGCGCCCCTGGCTCGCGCTGCAGATCACGGGCGCGCCCTTCGTGGAGATCCTCATCGGCCTCGACCAGCCCGACACCGCCCAGCAGATCCGCAAGTACTCTCCGAGCGGGCGGGTGGCGGCGCTCCTCGACGGCGAGACCACCGTCTGGGATTCCCTCGCCATCTGCGAATACCTGAACGAAAAGTTTCCCCAGGCGCAGCTCTGGCCCAAGGAGGCGCGGCAGCGCGCGCTGGCGCGGTCGATCAGCGCCGAGATGCACTCGGGCTTCGGAAACCTCCGCAACGACTGCTCGATGAAGATCCTCAAGACCTATCCGCCCAAGCCGCTGCGGGCCGAGACGCAAGCTGACGTCGACCGCATCGTCGAGCTGTGGACCGATTGCCTGCAGAAGAGCTCCGGCCCCTTTCTCTTCGGGGCGAAGCCGTGTATCGCCGACGCCATGTACGCGCCGGTGGTGAGCCGCTTCCGCACCTATTCCATTCCGCTGGCGGGCCCCGCCCAGGCCTATTGCGAAACGGTCTGGGCCTGGCCTTTGGTGCAGAAGTGGGCCGAGGGCGCCAAGGCCGAGGCGCTGCGCGCCAAGAGATACGAAGACTAGGATGGCGTTCGGCGTCTATATCCATTTTCCTTATTGCCTCTCGAAGTGCCCCTATTGTGACTTCGCCTCGCGGGCCGAGAAGGTGATTCCCCAGGAACGCTATACCGAGGCGGTCTTGCGCGAGCTGCGGGTGCGCGCCAAAGAGTTCGGGGGTGGCCGCGAAGCCGTCTCGGTCTACTTCGGCGGAGGCACGCCGTCGCTCTGGGATCCGCCGCTCTTCGCGAAGGTGCTCGCGGAGGTGCGCGCGCTCTGGCCGGTGGCCAAGGGCGCCGAGATCACCCTCGAGGCCAATCCAGGCACCACCGACGAGGGGCGCTTTGCGGCCTATCGCGAGGCCGGCGTCAACCGGCTCTCCATCGGCGTGCAATCGTTTGCGCCGCAGCAATTGGTTTCCCTGGGCCGGCAGCATTCGCCCGGCGACGCAGTGCGCGCCCTGCGGACGGCGCGCAAAGCCGGGTTTACCAATGTATCGCTCGATTTGATTCATGGCGCCGAAGGGCAGACCCCCGAATTGGCCGCCCGCGACGCGGCCTCCGCGGTGGCCTTGGAGCCGGAGCATATCTCCTGCTATGCGCTCACCTTGGTGGGCCTCGCCGAGGAAGTGCCCATGGCCAGGGCGGTACGCCGGGGCGAACTGACTTTGCCCGACGACGAGGCCTCGGCCGAGATGGGCGAGGCGGTGCGCAAGGAGCTGACCCGCGGCGGATATAGCCGCTATGAAATTTCCAACTATGCCCGGCCGGGATATGAGGCCGTGCACAACTCGCTCTATTGGCGCGGCGGCGAATATGTGGCGGCCGGTTGCGGCGCCTGCGGCTTCAGGAAGCGGGGCTCCTCGCTCAGGCGCTGGGCCAATGACCGATCCCCCGAGCGGTATCTGGAACGCGTCGAGCAGACCGGCACCGGCGAGGCCAGCTTCGAGGAGGTCACCGCCGAAGAGCACCTGCGCGAGCGCCTCTTCACCGGC
>JANXXR010000423.1 GCA_025350525.1 Deltaproteobacteria bacterium | reverse complement strand
CGAGAAGGCGGTGCGGGCCACCTTCTCCCTCAAGCCCGGCAGCATCATCGAGAGCCTGGATCTCTTGCGGCCCATCTACGAGAAGACGGCGGCGTACGGCCACTTCGGGCGCAACGAGCCGGAGTTCACCTGGGAGCGCACCGACCGCGCCCAGCAGCTTCGCGCCGCGGCGGGGCTCAAGGGCGCGGCGTAGGTTCGCTTCCGCGCCCCGAGGGTCATCGATAGAAGTACGGATCGAGCACGCTCACCTTGGTGATGCGCTCGACGGGCAGGCCGGTGCGCTCGGCCGC
Source organism: Deltaproteobacteria bacterium (assembly GCA_025350525.1). GTDB lineage: Bacteria > Myxococcota > Myxococcia > Myxococcales > 40CM-4-68-19 > 40CM-4-68-19. The sequence continues at coordinate 6,972 of JANXXR010000423.1, read as the reverse complement.
CTTGCGGATCGCATCGGGATCGGGAGCGTCGTAGACGCAGAAGGTCCGGGTCTTGTCCTCGCTGACGTAGGAATGGACCCAGGTGACGCCCAGCCCCGCGTTGTGGTCGACGACGGAGAGGCAGGCGGCGGCGCCTTCGTTGTTGATCGGGATCTGCAGACCCTTCGGGAAATTTCTCTCCACCATGTAGCGCGGCATGCGGTCGCTCCTTTGCCAAGCGCGCGCAGCTTCGCAGGCGCGGGTCCGGCGCGCAATGCTCGCTGCGGACCGGTGCCGGTTGCGGCAGACGTCAAGGAGCCGGCGCATTCTCCTCGAGGACGCGCACGAGGTTCTCGCCGAGGACCTTGCGCACCTCGGCCTCGCTCATGCCGCGGCGGAGCAGCTCGGCGGTCAGGTCGGGCAGCCGGGTGGCGTCGTCGAGGCCCAAAGGCGCGAGGGGGATGCCGTCGAAGTCGCTACCCAGGCAGACGTGATCGATGCCGGCCACCTGCGCGATGTGCTGGATGTGATCGGCCACGGCCGAGAGCGGCACCTTCTTCCCCTTGGCCAGGTAACGCGCACGCACCAGGCGCTGCAGCTCGAGGGCCGGCAGCTTCTTCTGCGGATCGAGCTCCTTCTCCATCGCCTTCAGCTGGTCGAACGCCTCCGCGTCGAGGAAGCCGATGAAGAAGTTCACGCAGACGGCGCCGCCGTTCTTCCCGATGGCCTCGAGCTGCGCGTCGGTCAGGTTGCGCGGCACGTTGGCCAGCTGCCGCGACGAGCTGTGCGAGGCGATCACCGGCCGCCGCACCGCCCGGATGGCGTCCCAGAAGAGGGGGTCTGCGACGTGCGAGAGATCGACGACGATGCCGAGCCGCTCCATCTCGGCGATGACCTTGCGGCCGAAGTCGGTGAGCCCGACCACGCGTCCCTCGTCGCCCGACGAGCCGCCCACGTCGTTGGAGTTGGACCAGGTGAGCGTCAGGTACCTCGCCCCCAGCGCGGCGAAGCGGCGCAGGTGCGCGAGCTGCTCGTCGGGCGAGCCGGGTTGCAGCATGTGGCCGCCCTCGACACCGAAGAGCGCGCTCATCACCCCGGTCTTTTCGTTGGCCCTGACCTCCAGCCCGCTGCGGGCGAGCGCGAGGCCCTGCGCCTTGGGCAGCTCGGCGATCAGCGCCAGCAGCTGGTGCTCCGCCTCGGCGAAGTACTTCTCCTTGGGAAACTGCCCCGGGTCCACCCAGATGGAGAAGATCTGCGCATCAAGGCCGCCGTCGCGGTCGCGGGGCAGGTCCTCGTGGTGGTCGCCCGCCGCGTGCCGCTGCGCGAAGTCGTAGCCCTGGTAGACGATGTCCTGGGTGACGTCGCAGTGGGCGTCGACCACCAGCGCGCGGTGGTGCACGTCCAACTCGGCGGGCGTCGGCGGCTTCTGTGGCGCGGCGCAGGCTGCGCCGATGAGGAGGGCAAGCAGGCGAGGGTTCATCGGGCCATGCTATCCCAGCGAGGGCTGGCACTTCCTCCCGACTTGCGCTAAAGGGGCGCGCTCAATCCGGGAGAACGCAGATGGCCGTCGCCAAGAATCAGCTCAAGACCGCGCACCACGTCAAGGACATGAACCTGGCCCAGAAGGGCCACGGCCGCATCGAGTGGGCCGAGCGCTCGATGCCGGTGCTGCGCGACATCCGCACCCGCTTCGCCAAGGTGAAGCCGCTCAAGGGCCTGCGCGTCTCGGCCTGCCTGCACGTCACCAGCGAGACCGCGCTGCTCATGCAGACGCTGCAGGCGGGCGGCGCCGACCTGGTCCTCTGCGCCAGCAATCCGCTCAGCACCCAGGACGACGTCGCCGCGGCGCTGGTGGACTCGGGCATCTCCGTCTACGCCATCAAGGGCGAAGATCGCGACACCTACTTCAAGCACATCAAGGCCGCGCTCGATCACCAGCCCAACGTCACCATGGACGACGGCTGCGACCTGGTCTCCAGCATCGTCACCGACCGCCGCGAGCTCTTGAAGAACATCGTCGGAGGCACCGAGGAGACCACCACCGGCGTCCAGCGCCTGCGCGCCATGCAGACCTCCGGCGACCTCGCCTTTCCGGTCATCTCCGTCAACGACGCGCTCACCAAGCACATGTTCGACAACCGCTACGGCACCGGCCAGTCCACCATCGACGGCATGATCCGCGCCACCAACCGGCTCCTCGCCGGCAGCGTCTTCGTGGTGCTGGGCTACGGCTGGTGCGGCCGCGGGCTCGCCATGCGCGCCAAGGGCATGGGCGCCGACGTCATCGTCACCGAGATCGATCCGCTCAAGGCGCTGGAGGCCACCATGGACGGCTTCCGGGTCATGTCCGGCCTCGACGCCGCGCGCACCGGCGACTTCTTCTGCACCGTCACCGGCAACACCTCGGTCCTGGCCGCTCCGCACTTCGAGAAGATGAAGGACGGCGCCATCGTCGCCAACAGCGGTCACTTCAACGTCGAGATCGACATCGCCTGGCTGGAAAAGAACGCCAAGAAGCGCACCGTGCGCGACTTCGTCGACGAGTACACGCTGAAGAACGGCAACCGCATCGCCGTGCTCGGCGAGGGGCGGCTCATCAACCTGGCCTCGGCCGAGGGCCACCCCAGCTCGGTCATGGACATGAGCCTCGCCAACCAGGCCTTGAGCGCCGAGTACCTGATCAAGAACGCGAAGAAGCTTTCCAAGCAGGTCTATCCGGTGCCGGAAGAGATCGACAAGGAGATCGCCCGCCTCAAGCTCAAGGCGATGGGTGTGAAGATCGACAAGTTGACGCCCGCGCAGGAGAAGTACATCGCCTCCTGGCACGAGGGGACGTAGCTTCTTCAGGCCTCAGGCTCCAGGCCTCGGGCCTCAAGCCAAATGCCCATCTACCAAGCGGTCATCCTCGGTATCGTGCAGGGCCTCGCCGAGTTTTTGCCCATCTCGTCGAGCGCCCACCTCATCATCGTCCCCTGGGCGTTGGGCTGGACCGACCCGGGGCTCGCCTTCGACGTCGCCCTCCACTGGGGCACGCTGCTCGCGGTGCTGGCGGTCTTCTGGCGCGACTGGATCCGGCTGATCGCGGCAGGCCTCGCCGGCAAGGGCGAGCCGCGCGACCGACGGCTCTTCTGGGCGCTCGTCATCTCGGCCGTCCCGGGCGCCATCCTCGGCAAGCTCCTCGATCACTGGGCCGAAGAGAACCTGCGCGCGCCGCTCCTCATCGCCGCAACCTTGGCGCTGATGGGCCTGCTCCTCTGGGCCGCCGACCGCGCCGGATCGAAGACGCGCGACCTGGGCGAGATGACCTACGGCCGCGCCCTCGCCATCGGCGTGGCGCAGGCGGCGGCGCTCATCCCCGGCGTCTCGCGCAGCGGCTCGACCATCAGCGTCGGGCTCGTCCTCGGCTTCAACCGCGAGGAGATCGCGCGCTTCTCGTTCCTCATGTCCACGCCCATCATCTTCGGCGCCGGGCTCCTCAAGCTGCCCAAGATGCTGCACGAGATGCAGGGCGGGCAGGGCCCGGTCACCTGGACGGCGCTCCTGGCGGGCTTCGTCGCCTCGGCCATCGTCGGCGTCGCCGTCATCCGCTGGATGCTGGCTTGGCTGCGCACGCGGACGTACGTGGTCTTTGCAGTCTATCGGGTGGCGCTCGCCGCCGTCATCGTGGTGCTGTGGATCTCCGGCAAACGCTGACGCTGCCGCAGATCCGGCGCGCTCTCTCGATCCACCGGCCGGCTCCCTCGCCCGAAGCGGGGCGGGCGGCGGCGGTGCTGGTGCCGCTCTTGCCGCGGCCCGAAGGGCTGCACGTCCTCTTCACCGAGCGCAGCAAGGAATTGCGCGCGCACGCGGGGCAGGTGAGCTTTCCGGGCGGGTCGGTGGACGCGGGTGACAAAGGCGTCCGCGCGGCCGCGCTGCGGGACGCGCGCGAGGAAGTGGGCCTTCGCGAGGAGCACGTCGAGGTGATCGGCGCCCTCGACGACTGCCCGACGTTTGTGACCGGCTTCGTCATCTCTCCCGTGGTCGGCGTGGTGGACCCGCTCTCCTTCACCGCGGCGGGCCGCTATCCGTGGACGCCCAACCCCGCCGAGATCGCCGCGCTGCACGAGCTGCCTCTACAAGAATTCCGCGATCCGAAGAACCTCCGGGTCGAGCTGCACGAGCGCGAAGGCGTGCAGTACCGGCTCCTCTGGTACACGGTGCAGGGCACGGTGGTTTGGGGCGCCACCGCCCGCATCCTTCACCAGCTGATCGAGCTCGCCGGAGAAGAGACATGAGCCTGCACGCAGTCATCCTCGCCGGCGGCAGCGGCACGCGCTTCTGGCCGCTCTCGCGGGCGGCGCGGCCCAAGCAGTTCCTCGCCCTCGCCACCGACCGCGCGCTCATCGTCGAGACCTGGCAGCGGGCCCTGCCGCTCTGCACGCCCGGGCGCATCTGGGTGGTCTGCGGGCCCTCGCACGTCGAGGCGGTGCGGACCGCGTTGCCGGCCCTGCCCGAGCGCCACCTCATCGTCGAGCAGGCCGCGCGCAACACCGCGCCCGCCATCGGCCTCGCCGCGGTCCGGGTGCTGGCCGAAGATCCCGACGCCACGCTCATCGTGCTGCCCAGCGACCACCACATCGCCCGGCCCGACGCCTTCCAGGCCGCGCTGGAAGCGGCCGCCCGCGCCTCGCAGAGCGGCGATCTGGTCACCATCGGCATCCGCCCGACCCGCCCCGAGACCGGCTACGGCTACCTGCGCCGCGGCCCCGCGCGCGAGGGCGGCAGCTTCGCGGTCGAGGCCTTCGTGGAGAAGCCGGACGCTGCCACCGCGGCGCGCTACCTCGCCGATCCGGCCTACGCCTGGAACGCGGGCATCTTCGTCTTCCGCGCCGACGCGCTCCTCGACGCGCTCGAGCGCCACCTGCCAGAAGTGCGCGCGGGCCTGACCGGCGACTTCGCCACGCTGCCGTCGATCAGCATCGACTACGGCGTGATGGAGCCCGAAGCGCAGTCCACCCGCCGCATCGCGCTGGTGCCGGGCGACTTCGGCTGGAGCGACGTGGGCTCCTTCGCGGCGCTGCCGGAAGTGCGCACGCTGGACGCGCGGGGCAACGCCGTCGCCGGCGACGCGCTCCTGGTGGACAGCGACGACTGCGTGGTGCTGTCGGAAGGCGGGCGCCTCATCGCCGCGGTCGGCGTCGAAGGGCTCTGCATCATCGACGCCGGCGACGTGGTGCTGGTGGTGCCTAAGGACCGCGCCCAGGACGTGCGCGCGGTGGTGGACGCGCTCAAGGCGCAGCGGCGCACCGACAAGCTGTAGGCCCGGTTCCTGCCCTTGTCGGCCAGCTTGCGGGCCCTGTTTCCGCTGCCCACATACAACTTTACGGCGCCGCCTGTTTCCTTGACTCCTCCTCGACGTTACTGCGATGAACAGCTCTCGATTTCGCGGCGAGGAGCGAGCACATGCGGCTGATTCTGACGACCTTGGCGACGGCGATCCTGATCTCTTCGGGCGCCGGCGCGCAGCAGAAGCAGCAGGCGCCGCGGACTGAACTGGCGCTGCCGGGCAACACCGACGTGCTCTTGCCCCTGCCCTCCACTTCGCAGCCACCGCTCGACCTGGGGCTCTTCCTCAAGGACACCAGCCTCTGCGTCTTCCCCTTCCTCAAGGAGAGCGCGCGGGGCAGCTCCGACAAGGCCTATCTCGACAGCATCCAGAAGACCTTCTTCGACGTCGCCAAGGAATCGCCGCTCTTGAAGGACGCCGTCCTCCTGGGCGAGTCGCAGTGCCCCGACGTCCACGACGCCGCCTGCTTCTCGGCGGTGGGCAAGCTGGCGCGCTGCCAGAACGTGATGGTGGGAAGCTCGGCGGCCAAGGGCAACGGCTTCGTCCTGAGCGTGCGGATGTTCGAGGTGGGCAAGGCGCGGCTCATGCCCGGCTCCGAGGTGGAGCAGGTGCTGGAGACCGACCGCCAGTCCGACGTGCAGGCCTGGGCCGAAGGGCAGGCGTGCCGGGCGCTGCAGGTCAAGTGCGTGGGGCGCCTCACCGTCGACGCCGACCGCAAGGACATGAACATCTACGTGGACAACCGGCTGGCGCCCAAGTCGGGCCGGAACCCCGAGCAGATCGCGGTCGAGCCCGGCGTGCACGGGGTGCGCGTCGCCATCGGGCAGCGCACCTCGCTGGAGAAGAAGGTCGCGGTGCGGCGCAACCAGTTCTCCGACGTGGTCTACGCCCGCCAGACCGACAGGGGCGGGCTGCCGCTGACGCTCGCCTCCGAGCTGCGGGGCGCCCCCAAGCCCGGGGCCAGCGTGGACTACAGCGAGGGAAACTGGACCAAGCCGGTGGGCTACTCGTTGGCCGCCGCCGGTCTGGTCGTGGCCGGCATCGGCGTTTACGAAGGCTCGCACGCAAAGAGCCTGATGAACGCCTCCAATGCCAAGTACTCGTCGCAACAGGGCTACCTGCAGGGCGATGTCGCCGGCGTCGACTCGGCGAAAAATGCCGCCAAGACGGCGAACCTCCTCCTCGTCGTTGGCGCGGTCCTGCTCGCGGCCGGCCTCACTACCGCCTTCGTATTCTAGGGGTATCGATGAATCGCCTCCTCGCTCTCAGTCTCGCTTCCGCTGTGGTCCTCGGCTGCTCGGTCAGCCCGCTCGGGACCTGCACCGCCACCTCGACCAACTGTGTCGCGCCTGCCGTCTGCGACACCAAGCACGACCCGCCGCTCTGCGTGGTGCCGCAAGGCGCCTGCTACCCCGGGTGCAAGACCAACGAGAGCTGCTTGAACGCCAAGTGCGTCGTGTCCTCGCCGGCGGTCGGCACCATCACGGCGCCGACCACCTGGTCGAAGCGGTCGCAGACGGTGCCCGTGACCGCGGTGATCGACGGCACCGGCGGCGTGGGGCTCGCCTCGGCGACGCTGCAGATCGCCGGACAGCCGGACATCGCCGGCACCACCAGCGACACCGGCTTGGTGCGGACGTACTCGTTCGCCGTGCCGGGCGCGGTGC
>JANXXR010000434.1 GCA_025350525.1 Deltaproteobacteria bacterium | reverse complement strand
TGCTCGGCACCACCGACGACCTGGAGCGCTGCCTGCGCAAGTGGCCGGTGGGCGAGGTCTACCTCGCCGGCAACGCCTTCCGCCACGGCCCGCAGATCCAGCAGGCCATCCGCACCTGCGAGCGCTTCGGCGTGCCCTTCGCGCTGCCGGCGCAGCAGTTCCGCCTCGAGCGGGCGCGGGCCGCGGTGCCCTCCGCCGTCTCCGACGGCTACCTCCACTACGTCAACCACGACCCGCGGCCCTACCAGCGGGCGATGAAGCGGCTCTTCGACATCTTCGCCGCCGCCGCCGCGCTGCTGGTCCTCGGGCCGCTGCTCCTCGCCGTGGCGGCGCTGGTCAAACTCACCTCGCGCGGGCCCATCTTCTTCAAGCAGCAGCGGGTCGGCCTGCACGGGCGGCCCTTCCACATGTTCAAGTTCCGCACCATGGTGGTCAACGCCGAGGCGCTCAAGGCGCAGCTGGCCAAGCAGAACGAGCAGACCGGTCCCGTCTTCAAGATCAAGAACGACCCGCGCATTACTTTTGTTGGCCGCTTCCTGCGCAAGCACAGCATCGACGAGCTGCCGCAGCTCATCAACGTGCTGCGCGGCGACATGAGCGTGGTCGGCCCGCGCCCGCCGGTGCCCTCTGAAGTCGCGCAGTACGAGGGCTGGCAGCAGCGGCGGCTCTCGGTGCGGCCCGGCCTCACCTGCATCTGGCAGGTCTCGGGGCGCAACCAGATCTCCTTCAAGGAGTGGATGTTCCTCGACATGCGCTACATCGACCACTGGAGCCTCTTCGAGGACCTGAGCTTGATCCTCAAGACCTTCCCGGTGGTGCTGACGGGGCGCGGCGCGAGCTAGGAGCTATGCACGCCGTGCGCGTGGAGCAGGTCCTCCAGCGCGGCGATGCGCTTCGCGCCCTTGCGCAGCCGGCGGCAGAGCTCGCGGTTGATGTTCTGCACCACCAGCAGATACGCCTTCATGTCCGATTTGTAGAGCCTGTATAAATCCGTATTGGTGAGCTCGTAGAGCAGCGCGTCCTTCTCGGCGCGGCAGGAGAAGGCGCGCGGCTCCATCTCGATGAGCGCGGTGACGCCGAAGTGGTCGCCCTTGCGCATCATCAGCAGGCGCACTTGCGTGCCATCGGCGGCGTGGCGCTGCACGATCAGCTCGCCCGAGCGGACCAGGTACATGGAGGTGCCGCACTCGCCCTCCTCGAAGAGCAGCTCGCCGGCGGACAGCGCGCGCTCCTTGAGGTTGGCCGCCAGCGCCGTAACCGCCTGCTCCGGCAGCCCGCCGAAAAAGGACGTCCCGCAGAGGAAGGCCACGCGCTCGTCGCCCATGCGGCGATTGTAGCGCGTCTGCACGGCGCGCCGTCGGCTGGCGGCGGCCGTGTTCACTTGCGCCCGCGAGCACCGCGGAGACCTTCGCCGCGCATTTCGCGCTCCGGCTGCTGCTGGCCGTCAGCGCCGGCGCGCGGTTAGAGAACGTTAGTGGACCGCCCGGCGGCGCGAGGCCTCGACGGTGCGCGCGTCGGCGTCGGCGAAGGCGGCCTGCCAGGACGAGCCGCGGCCGCGGATCCAGAACCGGCCGCCGCGCAGCTCGCCGACGAGGAAGTGCGAGAGCCGGTACCGGTCGGCGAAGGAGACTGCCCCCGAAGGGCCCCAACGGCGCCGTGATTCTGCGATGGCCGCCTCTGCTCCGATGTCTTCAACGAGTTCGAGCGCGTCCATCCTCTGGAAGGTTGGAACGCCGACGGCCCGCGGCAAGAAACGAACAGACGCCTGCCTGGCTGGGCTAAGCGCCTTCGTACTTGGCGAGGATGACGGTGGAGTTGTCGACGCCGCCGTTGGCGTTGGCGGTGTCGAGCAGCTTCTTGGCGCAGGACTCGAGGTTGGCCACCTGCTTCTGCATGATGCCTTCCATGAACTTGTCCTCGACCATGCCGGAGAGGCCGTCGGACATGAGCATGAAGATGTCGCCGGGCCTGGGGTCGTGGGCGTTGATCTCGACCTCGATCTGCCGCTGCTGCCCGAGGGCGCGCAGGATGATATTTTTCTGCGGGAAGTTCTTGGCTTCCTCTTCGGTGATCTTTCCCATGCGCAAGTACTCTTCGACCAACGAATGGTCGATGGTGATGCGCGTGAGCTTGTTGTCGCGGAAGAGGTAGACGCGGCTGTCGCCGGTGTGCGCGACGTAGGCCTTGGGCTGGCCCTGGCGCTCCACGAAGAGACAGGAGACGCAGGTGGTGCCCATGTTCTTCTTGGAGGGATCGTTCTCGCTGGTCTCGATGATGCGCGCGTTGCAGAGCTTGATCGAGGTGACCAGCCGGTTCTCGTCGTAGTTCTTGGCCCGATCGTCCTTGAACGGCCAGGTGGCCTCGGGGTCCTTGCCGGTAAGGTCGAAGAATTCCTTCATCTCGCGCACGGCGATGCCGCTCGCGACTTCGCCGGCCGCGTGACCGCCCATGCCGTCGAACACGGCAAAGAGGTTTTGCTCGGGGAACACGAGGTAGTTGTCCTCGTTGTTGTCCCGCTTCATGCCGACGTCTGTTCGCGCCGCGTGGCTGATGCGCACCGAAATTCCCCTCTGGCGGAGGGCTAGGGCTGTACAGGAGGAGGCGCGCCCCGTCAACATCGTTGCGGTGCACAACGATGCCGGCGGGGCGCGCAAGTGCGGGCGCTGCGCGGCGCTAGAACTTGGCGCCGATCGGCTTGAAGGCGCTGTTGAAGCCGGTGCCTGGAGCGAAGGCGCGATCGGCCGCGGAGGCCGCGTCCACGGCGCCGAAGATGCCGCCCACGATCAGGCCCGCGCCGGCGCCGATGGCGAGCTCGCGGCCCCAGTTGCCGTCGTTCTG
>JANXXR010000430.1 GCA_025350525.1 Deltaproteobacteria bacterium | reverse complement strand
GCGCGTGGGTCCGCAGGCGGCGGCGGCGAGGGCGGCGGCGATGAGCAGGCGGCGCATTCTTAGTCTCCTTGCTGTCTCTGACGATCCGCTCGGTCCGGCATTCAGACCCACACCGGCGCCACTGGTTAGACGCGCCCGCCGCCAGACCGCACACATGGTTCATGCGTTGACACCGGCCAGCTTCGCGAGGGAGAACCGCGCCGCATGAATGGAAGCCTGAATTATCTGGAGCTGGTCACGCACGGCGGTCCCATCGTGACCGCGGTGCTGCTCATCCTCGTCCTCTCCTCCGTGGCCAGCTGGACCATCATCTTCCGCAAGGTCCTGCACCTGCGCAAAGCGCAGCAGGAGAGCGTCCGCTTCCTCGAGACCTTCTGGCGCAGCAAGCGGCTCGACGCCATCTACGCCGCCACCGAGGAGCTGCCGGTCTCGCCGGTGGCCCAGGTCTTCCGCGCCGGCTACGTCGAGCTGTCCAAGGTCACCCAGGCCCATCAACCGGCCGCGGGCGAGGACACCGCCATGCAGGATCAGCTGGGCGGCTTCGAGAACGTCGAGCGCTCGCTCGCCCGCGCCGCCAACGCCGAGCTCACCGCGCTGGAGATGCAGATCCCCTTCCTCGGCACCACCGCCGCGGCCGCGCCCTTCGTGGGGCTCTTCGGCACCGTCTGGGGGATCATGGGCGCCTTTCGCGACATCTACGCGGCCGGCAACGCCAACCTCGCCACCGTGGCGCGGCCCATCTCCGAGGCGCTCATCGCCACCGCCGTGGGCCTCTTCGCCGCCATCCCTGCGCTGGTGGCCTTCAACGCCTTCAACTCGCGCATCCGCGTGCTCGACAACGAGATGCGCAACTTCAGCTCCGACTTCTTGAACATCATCAAGCGCCACGTTTTTAAAAAGGTAACTTGAGCTGATGCACTTCGGGGAGCTTTGATGGCGTTCGGAGGCGACGGCAGCCGGCGGGCGATGACCGACATCAACGTCACCCCGCTGGTGGACGTGATGCTGGTGTTGCTCATCATCTTCATGGTGACGGCGCCCCTCATCCAGAGCGGCGTGAAGGTCGATTTGCCCCGCGCCTCCGCCCAGCAGATGGAGCACTCCGAGGAGAAGCTGGTGCTCCGGATCACCCGCGACCGGCGCGTCTACATCGGCGACTCGGAGATCGCGGGCGGCGACCTGGAGGCCAAACTTCGCACCAACGCGCGCGTGCAGAAGGACAAGGAGCTTTATCTGCAAGCGGACCGCTCGCTGCCCTATGGCAGCGTGGTCGAGATCATGGCGGTGGCCCGGCGCGCCGGCGTCGAGTCGCTGGGAATGATCACCGAGCCCGACAAGGAGCTGCGCAAGCCTTGACCGAGAGCAGCCACAAGAGCGTGCTCGCCCTGCAGCCGCGGACGCCCGCGCTGCCCGGCCTCGCGCTGGCGGTGGGGGTCCACGCTGCCGTCTTCGGCGCCGCCCTCTTCCTGCCGCAATTCTTCGACCGCGTGCCGCCGCTGCGCAAGCCCATCATCGCGCGCATGGTGGCGCTGGGCCGGCCGCGCGATCCACACCTTTTGCCGCGCAAAGAAATGCCGCCGCCGCCCGCGCCCGCTTCTGCCCCGGCGCCGGGACCGGTGGCGCCGCTCGCCGCGCCCGCCGCGCCCAGAGTTCCCGGCAAGGGTCCCGCCCAGCCGGCGCAGAAGCACGCGCCCACCAGGCAGGAGCTGATGCAGCGCGCCCTCGCCCGCGCCAGCGGCCGTGCCAGCGCCGAACCTTCGAAAGAGGAGCCCGATCCCGAGCGCGCCGGATCGGCCACCGGCTCGGCCCAGGGCAGCGCCGCCTCCGCCGAGGAAGGCGACGCCTACTTCACCGCCGTCCACGACGCCATCCTCGAGAACTACGTGGTGCCGTCGGTCATCTCCGAGCGCGAGCGGCTCTTCCTCTCGGCGAGCGTGCTCGCCTGGATCGGCCGCGACGGACAGATCCTCAAGCACTCCTTCCAGAAGAAGTCGGGCAACAGCTTCTTCGACCAGGCCCTCGACCTCGCCATCCAGCAGACCCGCCTTCCCCCTCCCCCTGCCGACCTCGCGCAGTCGCTGCGCGACACCGGCGTCGTCCTGAACTTCAAGCCATGATCCTCCTCCTCGCCCTGCTCCTCGCCGCCGACCGTCCCGTCATCGATCTCGCCGGAGGGCGCGTGCAGGCCTATCCGCTGGCGATGGCGCGGCCGCTCGGGGCGCAGGAGGTCTCGGTCGCCGTCGAGAGCGTGCTCTCGCAGGACTTCGAGCGCAGCGGGCTCTTCAAGCTGCTCGACCCGGCCTCGTTCCTCGCGCCTGCCAGCGAAGGCCTGACCCAGATCGACTTCCTCAAGTGGCAAGCGGTGGGCGCGCAGGGTCTCGTCAAGGTCAGCTGCGACGCGCCGGGCGCGGAGATCAAGTGCGACCTGCGGCTCTACGACGTCGCCCACGGCCAGGAGCTGTTGCACGGCAACTACAGCGCCCCGCGCGCCTCCCAGCGCCAGATCGCGCACCGCTTCGGCGACGACGTGGTCCGCTTCTTCACCCACGAGCCGGGCGTCTTCCAGACGCGCATCGCCTTCGTGCGCGAGACCGAGGCCGGCAAGCAGATCATCGCCGCCGACTGGGACGGCGCCAATCCGCAGCCGCTCACCGGCGCCTCCATCAACCTTCTGCCCGCCTGGACGCCCGACGGAAAATCAGTTGCTTTTACAAGTTTTCGCGACGGCGGCGGCGCCCACATCTACACGGTGGACGCGGCCACGCGGCAGGTCCGCCCGCTGGTGCTGATGGGCGACTTCGCCACCGGGGCCGCCTGGGCCCCCGACGGGCTGCGCTTCCTCTTCTCCGCCAGCCTCGACGACAACACCGACGTCTACCTCTCGCAGGCCGACGGCTCGGCGGGGCGCCGGCTCACCGACGCGCGCGGCATCGACATCTCCGCCACCTGGAGCCCCGACGCCAAGCGCGTCGCCTTCGTCTCCGAGCGCGCCGGCACGCCGCAGATCTTCACCATGAGCGCCGACGGCACCGACGTGCGCCGTCTGACCTTCCAGGGCAACTACAACCAGGAGCCGGCCTGGTCGCCCAAGGGCGATCTGATCGCCTTCTCCGGCCGCGACGAGCACCGGACCTTCGACCTCTACACGGTGGCGGTCGAAGGCGGAAAGGTGACGCGGCTGACGCAGAACGCGGGCACCAACGAGAAGCCGTCGTGGGCTCCCAACGGGCGCTACCTCCTCTTCTCCTCGACGCGCGGCGGAAAGCGGCAGCTGTGGGTGATGCAGCCCGACGGCACCAACCCGCGCCCTGTGACCTCCGAGCACCTGGGCGCGAGCGACCCCGCCTGGGGCCCGCTCCTGCCGGCAAAATGATCTTCCGCGCGCGCCGGCTCCTCGGCCGCGGCGGCTTCATCATCGCGGCGTTCCTGCTCACGCGCCTGCTGGCCATCGCCGCAACACACGCGGGCGCGGCGCGGATGACGCCCGCCAAGGTTGCGCAGTGGAAGTGGATCCCCGATCGCGACAACCTCTTCCCCGGCGCGCCGCCTCCCGCGCTGCTGGCGCCGCTGGTGCGCTGGGACGCGAACTTCTACGTCTCGCTGACGCGCGACGGATATCCGCCCCGGCATCCAGGCGCGAACCACCACCTCGCCTTCTTTCCTCTCTATCCGCTGCTCCTGCGGGCCACACACCTCGACGTCTTCTGGGCGGCGTTCTGGGTCTCGAACGCCTGCACGCTCCTGGCGGCGCTCTGCATCGCGCGGCTCTCGAAGCGCCCCGCCGACGGACTGCGCGCCGCGGTGCTCTTCCTCGCCTCGCCGGGGGCGCACTTCTTTGCCTATCCGTACTCGGAGGCGCTCTTCGCGGCGGCGCTCGCGGCCAGCCTCCTGCTGCTGCTCCGGGAGCGCTACCTTCTCGCGGGCGTCGCCGGCGCGGTGGCCTCGGCGACGCGCTCGCCGGGAGTGGCAGCGGCGGTGGCGCTCGGGACCCAGGCCTTGCTCGCGGTCCGCACCAGCGCGCGGGTGCGGGCCTTTTGCGGCGCCGCGCTGGCGCTGGGCGGCGTGGGCGCCTTCATGGCGTGGTGTCACTTTGCCCAGGGCGACGCGCTCGCCTTCGTGCACCTCCAGGCCTTCCACGGGCGCCACCTCTCGCTGCTCGGACCCGTCCGCGCCTTCCTGGCTTTCGACCGCGACCCCGACTACTACCTGCTCAGCACCGCCTGCCTCTACCTGGCCGCGCGCCTCGTGCGTCGCGCCCCCGCCTGGCAGTGGGCGACGGCGGCGTTCCTGGTGCTCCTGCCCATGAGCACCGGCACCTTGCAGGCGATGATCCGCTACCAGGCCGCCAACGTTCCGCTCGTCGCCGGCGTTCCGCTGCTCTACCGCGGCAAGACCTTCTGGCGCATCGCCGCCGCCTGCTGCGCGTGGATGTGCTTCGAGGCCTTCCTCTACGGCAAGGGCATCGGACACAACTAGGAGCGCGTCGCCCGCTTCTCGATCACCATCGGCGCCCCCTCCGCCGGCCGCGCCAGCACCCGATATTCGGGCCGCAGCGCGTAGCCGTCGGCGAGCCGCGGCGCGAACCGCTGCGCGAGCGTGGCCAGGATCAGCACCGCCTCCATCATGGCAAAGGAATTCCCGATGCACTGCCGGGGCCCGCCGCCGAACGGCACCCAGGCAAACCGCGGCCGCTTGCGCTCGGCCTCCGCGTCGAACCAGCGCTCGGGGACGAAGTCGTCGGGCTTCTCCCAGTAGAGGGGGCTCCGGTGCAGCAGGAGCGGGCTGAGGATGACGACGGAGCCCTTGCGGACCCGCTTTCCGCAGACGACGTCGTCCGCGACGGCGCGGCGGATGAGGAGGTACGCGGGCGGATGCAGGCGCATCGACTCCTCGAGGACCGCCTTGGTGAACCGGAGCTCCATGAAGTCGGCGGCGCGCGGCGTGCGGCCCTGGAGCACGCGGTCCAGCTCGGCGTGGAGCTTTCTCTCCGCCTCCGGATGTTGCGCGAGCAGCGCCCAGGTCCACGAGAGCGCGGTGGCGGTGGTCTCGTGGCCGGCGAAGAGCATGGTCCTCACCTCGTCGCGCAGTTGCGCGTCGGTCATCTGCGTGCCGTCGTCTGCGTCGCGCGCCTCGATCAGCATGGAGAGCAGGTCGCCTGAGGCAGCCCCGGGCCTGCGCTTGGCCGCGATCATCGAGTCCACCACCTCGTTGACCGCCTTGCGGGCGCGGCGGAAGTCGCGATCGTAGCGCGTGGGGAGGACGGGCGGCACAAACCACATCCGCGCGGCCCGCTCGGCGAGCTGGTTGTTGAGGGTGTCCCACGCCTTCCCCAGCGCCGCCGCCTCCTCGGCGAGCCCGGAGCCGAAGAGAGCGTCGCCCACCACCCGCAGCGTCAGCACCGTCATCTCGTCGAAGATCGACACCGCACCGCCGGACGACGCCCTTGCTTCCCAGCTCCGGGCCGTGTCCGCCGCGGCCGCCGCCATCTGCTCCCCCATGGCGGTGATGCGTTCGCGGTGGAAGGCCGGCTGCGCGAGCCTGCGCTGCCGGAGCCAGAAGTCGCCGTTGCTGGTGAAGAGGCCGTTGCCGAAGAGGCGGCGCAGCAGGGAGTAGGTGGCGTGCTGCTTCACGTAGTTGGCGGCGTTTTCCTGCAGGACGCGCTTGGCGCCTTCCGCGTTAGAGACCAGCGTGCGCCGGCCCAGACCAAGACGGTAGCGCGCGACGGCGCCATGCTCCCGTGCGATAGCGGTCCAGCGCGCGAGCGGATCCGCGCGTGGCCCGCGCAGCAGCTGCCAGAGGGAGACCGGCGAAGGGCCGGTCGGTTCTTCCGCTGCCTCGAACTCGACTCGGGTCGCGCAGGTCATCGGTCCCTCGAATCGCAGGCGCCCGAGAGGATCCGGTGCAGCTCGCGGGTGCCCTTCGGCGTGCACCAGGGGTCCAAGAGCGCCACGCCCACCTTGGCGTAGTGGAGGATGACCGCCGCGTCGTCGGTGCGGCCCTGCAGCGCCGCCGCCGCCACCCAGCCGCTCGAGATCAGCTCGCCCTGCTCGAAGAGCCAGCCGCTGCGCGGAAGGACGCGGCGCAGCTCGAGGTGGCCCCCCTTGGCCAGCGCCCGCAGCAAGAGGTCGTGCCGCTCGCGCCTTCGCTCGCGCAGCGCCGCACGCAGCCGCCGCAGCCTGGGCGAGGCCCGCGCCGCCTCCCCCGCGCTGAGGGGGAGGAACCGGTAGTCGAGGATGCCGCGCATGCTTGACGCCGCCGAGCGGTAGAGCTGCAGCAGCGACATCGAAGGGGGCAGCGCGACGAACACCTCCTGCTCGATGCGCTGGTGCAGCTCCAGCACCAGGGCGGCGACCAGATCGTCCTTGGTGGGAAAATGGTAGCCGAGGTTTCCCGGCGCGATGCCGGCCGCCCGGGCCACCTCGCGGACGCCGACGCCGTGCAGCCCCTCGGCGTTGAAGAGGGCGCGGGCCTGCTCGAGGATCCGTTGCCGGGTGTCGCTCATGCCGGGCAGATTAGGACGTTGTCCTAATCAGCGCAAGCCCCCACTTAGGACAATGTCCTAAAGAGGGTCGATGCTGAAGTACGGCCCCCACTGCGGCTCGCCCAGGAGGCGGTCCGGCGTCAGATTGACGCCGATGTCGATGGCCATGCGGCCGATGGGCGTCAGCCAGCGCAGGCCCGCGCCCACCGCGTCGCGCAGCACCAGGTGGCTGAGGATGCTGGTGGGGGTCCGCCAGAGGTTGCCGGCGTCGTAGAAGAGCGCCAGCTCGAAGGATTGTGAGAAGGGCACCCGCAGCTCGGCGCTGAAGGCGATGAACTGATCGCCGCCGTCGCTGGTGGCCCCCGCCGCCACCAGCTGCGCGGCGGGGACGCAGCCCACCTCGCTGACGGTGGCGGTACAGGCGCGGATCTGCCGGTTGAGGTCGTCGATGAGGTCCTGCGGCTGCAGCTGCTCCTCGTGGAAGCCGCGCAGGGTGGAGGCGCCGCCCAGGTAGAAGCGGCGGTCGAGGGGATCCTGCGAGGTGCTGTCCAGCTGCACGATGCGGCCGCCGCGGACGGAGAGCACGATGCTGGCGAGGAAGGGCAGCGGCAGGTAGCCCGCCGCCAGCCCCTGCAGCTTGAGCAGGTTGACGTGGATGCTGCCGGCGCTGGTCTCGCTGCCGCTGAAGGAGCGGAGGAAGTCGCCGTTCACCTGGAGGAGAAAGCCCGAGCGCGGCCGGGCCAGGTCGTCGCGCAGGTCGAGGCTGGCGAAGGGCCGCAGCGAGCCGAAGACCATGTGCCCCTGCGGCAGGCGGAAGATCTTCTGGTCGATGCCGGCGAGGACGTCTTCCACCGAGCGCTGCCCGAGGAAGCCCAGCCGCTGGTAGCCGACTTCGTAGGTGAGCCCGGCGAAGAACGGTCGGCGCTGGGTGAGCTCGACCGAGACCTGCGCCGACTGCCGGGTGAGCTCGTAGTTCTGCTGCAGCGCGCGCTGGTGGATGACGTCGATCCCCACCCGCAGCGCGTCGGTGAGGGGCCACAGGCGCGGCGTGGAGAGCCCCAGGTCCACCAGCCGCTCGACCGGATCGTTGGGGTACAAGATATGTTGCTCGCAGAGCGAGAGGTCGAGCGTGTTGGGCGGGCAGACCGGCGGGCTGTGCGGGAAGCGTCCGAAGGGAAAGTCGGCGCGCCCCACCGCACTGAAGGTCAGGTTGCGGCCGAGCAGGTTGCCCAGCGTGTACTGCGCCGAGACCCGCGGTCCGTCCGCCAGCGAGAAGCCGAAGCTGGTCTGGAAGTCCTGCCGCGGCCGCTCGCGCAGCTGCAC
>JANXXR010000421.1 GCA_025350525.1 Deltaproteobacteria bacterium | reverse complement strand
CCGAGAAGCCCAACCCGGTGACGGTCTAGGAGATCGCCAATGGACGTGCTGGTTCCCGATATCGGCGACTTCAAGGACGTGCCGGTGATTGAGATCCTGGTGAAGCCGGGGGACCGCGTCGAAGCCGACGCGCCGCTGGTGACGCTGGAGTCGGACAAGGCCACCATGGAGGTGCCGTCGCCCGCGGCCGGGGTGGTGAAGGAGATCAAGGTCAAGGTGGGCGACCGGGTAGCGCAGGGGACCTTGGTATTGGTGCTGGAGGAGGAGGCCGCGGACAAGCCGGCGGCGCCCGAGCAGCCGGTGGCGGAGTCGCGCGGGGGGACGGCGCCGGTGGAGGTGGCGAAGCCGGAGAAGGCTTACCGGGAAGCGGCGCACGGGACGGCGACGCCGCGCAAGGAATATGGCGGGCCGACCGAGACGGTGCCGCCGCCCGCGGCGCAGTCGTCGGTGGCCCCGCCCGCGGAAACTCCGGCGCGCGGGCCAACGCCGGTGGACGAGGCGGCGTTTCACAGCGCTCACGCCGGGCCAGGAGTGCGCAAGCTGGCGCGCGAGCTGGGCGTGGACCTGGGGCAGATCAAAGGCAGCGGGCCCAAGGGGCGCATCGTCAACGAGGACCTGCACACCTTCGTCAAGTCGGCCCTGAGCGCAGGGCCTTCCGCTGCGCCGGGCGCGGCGGCTGCGCCCAAGATCGATTTCGCCAAGTTTGGCCCGGTGGAGAACAAGCCGCTCACGCGCATCCAGAAGATCGCGGGCCCCGCCCTGCTCCGCAACTGGACCAGCATCCCGCACGTCACCAACTGCGAGGACGCCGACATCACCGAGCTGGAATCGTTCCGGGTGGCGCTCAACAAGGAGCAGGAGGTCAAGGTGACACTGCTCGCCTTCCTCATGAAGGCCTGCGTCTCGGCCTTGCAGAAGTACCCCAACTTCAACAGCTCGCTCGAGGGAGATCACCTGGTCCTGAAGAAGTATTGGAACATCGGCTTTGCCGCCGATACGCCGCAGGGCCTGGTGGTGCCGGTGGTCAAGGAGGCCGACAAGAAGGGCGTGCTGCAGATCGCGCAGGAGAGCGCGGACCTGGCCAAAAAAGCGCGCGACGGAAAGCTGGCTCCAGGCGATATGCAGGGCGCGACCTTCACCATCTCGTCGCTGGGCGGAATCGGCGGGACCTATTTCACGCCTATCATCAATGCGCCGGAGGTGGCCATCCTCGGCGTCTGCCGGGCGCGGACGATGCCGGTGTGGGGCGGCGCCGAGTTCGCACCGCGCCTCATGCTTCCGCTCTCCCTGAGTTGGGACCATCGCGTCGTGGACGGCGCCGCCGCCGGGCGCTTCAACGCGCACCTCGCCGCCATGCTGGGCGACGCGCGCAGGATGCTCTTGTGATGGACGTCGCGGTTCCGAACATCGGAGACTTCAAGGACGTGCCCGTCATCGCCGTGCTGGTGAAGGCGGGCGACGTCCTCGAGCGGGAGCAGCCCATCGTCACGCTCGAGTCCGACAAGGCCACCATCGACGTCCCGGCGCCGGCAGCGGGGACGGTGCGCGAAGTGCGGGTGAAGGAGGGGGATAAGGTTTCTGAGGGCACGGTGTTGATTGTGCTCGAGGAGATGACTGAGGCCTCAGGCGTCAGGCCTCAGGCGTCAGGCCAGAAAGAGCCAGAGCAAAATCCACCGCGAAGCCGCGAAGGGCGCGAAGAGAAGCAGGTACAAAACCCGGTGCCGGAGCAGAAGCAGGATTCGGCGGTCGGGCCATTTGATTGCGATGTATTGGTATTGGGGTCGGGGCCGGGGGGATATGCGGCGGCGTTTCGGGCGGCGGACCTCGGCCAAAAAGTAATTCTGGTCGAGCGGTATGCGGCCTTGGGTGGGGTTTGCCTCAATGTCGGTTGTATCCCTTCCAAGGCATTGCTCCATGTGGCGGCGCTCACCGACGAGGCGCGGGCGCTGTCGGCGCACGGCATCGGCTTCGGCGAGCCGCAGATCGATCTGGCCAAGTTGCGCGCCTGGAAAGAGAAAGTCGTCGGCAAGCTGACCGCCGGCGTCGCCGGCATGGCCAAGGGGCGCAAGGTCGAGGTGGTCACCGGAGTCGGCAAGTTCGTCGATCCCCACGGGCTGCAAGTGGGCGGGCGGCGCATCACCTTTGCCAAGGCCATCATCGCCGCCGGCAGCCAGGCGGTGAAGCTGCCCTTTTTGCCGGACGATGCGCGCATCGTCGATTCCACCGGCGCACTGGAGCTCAAATCCATCCCTAAGCGCATGCTCATCATCGGCGGCGGAATCATTGGAATGGAAATGGCCACCGTCTATTCGACGCTGGGCTCCAGGGTGGACGTGGTGGAAATGCTGGACGGCCTGATGTTCGGCGCCGACCGCGACCTGGTCAAAGTCTGGGAAAAGCGCAATGCGCCCCGCTTCAATCGATTGATGCTGAAGACCAAGACCACCAAGGCCGAGGCGCGGGCCGATGGCATCCACGTCGAGTTCGATCAAGGTGAGCCCGGCGACTACGACCTGGTGCTGGTCTCGGTGGGCCGCTCCCCCAACGGAAAGGAGATCGGCGCCGAGAGCGCCGGCGTCGCGGTGGACGAGCGCGGCTTCATCAAGACCGACAAGCAGATGCGCACCAACGTCCCGCACATCTTCGCCATCGGCGACATCGCGGGCGCCCCCATGCTGGCCCACAAGGCCACCCATGAAGGGCACGTCGCCGCGGAGGTGGCCGCCGGGCACAAGGCGGCCTTCGACGCGCGGCAGATTCCCTCGGTGGCTTATACCGATCCCGAGATCGCCTGGGCAGGCCAGACCGAGGACGAGCTGAAGAAGGCGGGCGCCAGGTTTGCCAAGGCCGTCTTCCCCTGGGCGGCCAGCGGGCGCGCCATCGCCAACGGGCGCGACGAGGGCTTCACCAAGCTGCTCTTCGACGAGGCGACCCAACGCGTGATCGGCGGCGGCATCGTCGGCACCAACGCCGGGGACCTCATCTCCGAGATCTGCCTGGCCATCGAGTTGGGGGCTGACGCCGACGACATCGGCCGGACCATCCATCCCCATCCGACGCTGGGCGAGAGCATCGGCCTCGCCGCCGAGTTGTATGAAGGCGTCTGTACCGATCTTCCCCCGCCACGGCGCCGGTGATCGGTTATAAAGCGCTCCCACGGCCCTCTGGCGGAACTGGCAGACGCAGCGGACTCAAAATCCGCCGATCGCAAGATCGTCCCGGTTCGATTCCGGGGAGGGCCATTGAAGCGGGGCCTCAGGCTTCAGGCCCGAGGCCAAAAAGGACGCGTCGTGATCAACCTGTTTCTAAGCATCGCAGCCGGCGTGGCGCTCTTTTTCCTCACCTTCGCTACCGGGCGCATCCATCCCGGGTTGTGCGCACTCTTTGGAGTCATCGGGCTCGCGGGCGCCTACTTCTTTCTCGCGCGGCGCAGCGGCCGGCAGCTCGAGGCGGTGATGGGCGAGGCGCAGAAGGAGATGATGGCGCGCAAGCCCGAGCGCGCGGTCGAGGCGTTGCTGAAGGCGTTCGCGCTCGCCCGCTGGCAGTTCGGGGTCGCCTCCAGCCTGCACGCCAACATCGGCGTGCTCCTCTACGTGCAGAAGAAGTTCGACGAGGCCGAGCCGCACCTGCGCAAGAGCACTGGCACCCTCATGCGCCTGTGGCAGGCGCAGGCCATGCTGGCGGCCATCGTCTACCGCAAGAAGCAGTACGACGAGATGGAGAAGATCTTCGAGCGGGCGCTCGGCGGCAGCAAGACCGAGACGCTGCTCTACGCGGTCTACGCTTGGTGCGAGCACCAGCGCGGCGAGAAGAAGAAGGCCATCGAGATCCTCACCCGCGGCGCCGAGGAGAACAAGTCGGACGAGAAGCTCAAGACGCTTCTGCAGCGGGCCCAGAACGACAAGCGGCTCAAGCTGGACGGCTGGGGCGAGCAGTGGTGGCAGTTCTGGCTGGAGACGCCGCCCCAGATGATGAACCCGCAGGGCAATGTGTTCGCAGGCCGACAAAGATTCGGACGCGGCGGCTACCGCCGGTAGCACACCTACAGCTTGGCGCCCGGCCGCCTCCGTCGCTAAGTTCCCGGCGGGCGTGGGTGAAGTTGGGGGGGCGGGGACTGTGAACGTCCGAGTGGTAGGGGCGGGAGAGACGGCCGAGGCGCTGCGCGCCGCACTGGCTCGCGTGGGTCTGAGCGAGCGTGCGGGCGAGCCCACGGCATTCGTCTGCGGCGGGGACGACCTGTCGCGGGCGATTGCCATGCGCGAGTTGGCGCAGGCAAATGGGCCGATCGTAGTCCTCACCGAAGATGCGGCCTTCGCCATCGAGGCCGGCGCCGACGACG
>JANXXR010000205.1 GCA_025350525.1 Deltaproteobacteria bacterium | reverse complement strand
AGGATGCGTTTTCAAGTGCCATCTCTTCAAGCTTCTCGACAATCAAATCCCGTTGCGGCAGATTAAAACACGCAATCCCGATCGAAGGGGGCTCCGAACGCTTGAGCAGGTCCGCGACGATCGTGCACACCTGCTCGGCTTCCTCCTCGTTGGCCCGCTTTTCGTAGGTGCCGTCGGCCCGGTACAGAGTGATCGGCGCGAACTTGGCGCGGTTGGAGGGATGAGCGGGAATCGGCTGCAGCCGCGAGTTGTAGAAATTCTGGTTGCTGAATTGAATCAGGTCGCTGTTTCGCGAGCGATAATGCACGTCGAGATAGCTCTGCTCGATCTCCAGATTCAGTGCGGCTGCCAGAAGGTCTTCGATGTCGCCCTGACGGGTTTCGAAGAGATGTTGATCGGACTCGATTTCTTCCTCCGTGCTTTCAGCGACTGCCGACTCGAAGAATCGCGTTGGCGGAAGCTGTTGCGGATCGCCGGCAATCACCACACGTTTCGCACGGGTCAAAACCGGCAACCCTTCTTCCAACCGGCACTGGGATGCCTCGTCGAAGATGACGACATCGAAGATCGGCTCGCGCGGGAAAAGCTGGGCGACGGTTTCCGGGCTGGCCATCCAGACGGGGCAAAGATCGAACAGCGGATCCCCGTCGGCAATCTGCCGGCCCAGGGAGATCACTTGCCGCAATCGCATGGCCCGCTCGCCCTGGATTGTCAGCCGGCGGCGCAGTTCCGCGCCGAGGGCGTTCAGCCGGGAACCGGTGTTGGCCAGAAGACGTTCCTTCTGGCGGGTGACCCAACGATGCAGCGTCGAGTCACGAACGGCTTCCCGTTTTCGTGCGTCCAGTTCGCGGTATCGCTCCATGCAGCTTTTCATCCGCTGGCGGTCGATTTCGTGAAGGGTCGGATCCGCCTTGAGCCGGGCCCTGATTTCAGCCGCCAGCGCAGATCGCTTCAACGCCGCAAGGCCCGTGTCGCTCTCAACAGATTTCGTGACGAGCGCGACCGTTGCGTTCCGCAGACTGTCCGGCAACGCCTCCAAACCCTTCGCTGCACGCAGGACCGCTTCCAGAGAATCCAGGTGGTCATGGAGAGACTGAATAAGGTCCGATTCCTGGGAGCCGAGGCGCAGCCGAGAGTCGAGTTCGCTCAGCCAGGCGGGACCGAAGAGCTTTCTAGTCGTTAGCGATTGCTCCAGCTTCACAATTCCCGCGGCACGGGCGGGGGAACAATCGAGGCCTTCAAGAAAAGATGGAGCCGCCGCGGGATTCTGCATCGTGATGCTGATGCGATCGACCAATCCGCTCAGTGCCGGTGTTTCAGTTGCCTTCGTCAGGAATTCCAGCGTGGTCGAGGCGTCTGCAACAGCTTTGGCGATTGTCGGGTCATCGGGCAGTGACGTCTGCACCGGGACGGAAAGGCCTTTGAGAATCTCGATACAACGGAGCCGGGCGTGAAGTCCGCGGAGGAATGTCGTGAGCCGGGTAGCGGCCGGCTCGTCCGTGCCGAGTTGGTAGTGAGTAAAAATTGGAGCCGCGGCTGCGGTTTGCACTGGCATTAAGGGACAGATGAACTTCGGGGCCACCACCAGGCCGGAGCTGTATGTGCGCGAGCCTACATCTGCGGCCGATCCTGAAGGGTCCGCACTGCGGATCGCCTGTTCCACCGCCGGCGAATCGATGCGCAATCCGGACCCTGCATGAATCGCGGTGGCACTGACAATTAATTGATTCTCGGCATGGGCCCCGAGAAGTTCTTCATCGCTCGGAAGGAGAGGCAGCGGCTCAGGAAGAATTCCGTCCTCGAGATCAGCCTTCAATTCCAGCCGGGCGCGGAGGCCGGTGAGAAAGTCGCGCATCTGGCTTGCGGTTTCGGGCGTCAGCGCGAGGCCAAAATACTGTGCGACGGGCATCGCGGTTTTCTTTATGCCCGGCTTCAAAAAGGCGTACCATTTTGCCGCGGATTGGAGATACGCGTTGAGCAGCCCGAGCCAGCCGACGGTTTGCCACAGATCGAACGGCTTACGCTGGTACTGCAGCCAGAGTGAACGATCGAGCCGAGTTGATGTCACGGTTTGCACGATGGGCTGCAAATCGGTGAGCCGCTGTCTGGCGCGGGAAATGGCCTGCGGATCCCTTGAGAGCCAGTAGGTGATCGTCTTCGGATCGGCCG
>JANXXR010000352.1 GCA_025350525.1 Deltaproteobacteria bacterium | reverse complement strand
GTCGTCGACGACGAGCAGGCCAATGTCGATTCGGTCTCGCTGGTCCTCACCGGCGACGGTGCCAACGTGCTGCGCGCGAAGACCGGCGCCGAGGCGCTCAGCGCCCTGCGCAGCGAGCGCATCGGCGTGGTCCTCACCGATCTGATGATGCCGGGCATGAGCGGGCAGGAGCTCTTGCGCGCGGTGCGGGCCATCGGGTCGGACACGCAGGTGGTCCTCATGACCGCGTACGGCACGGTGGAGGCGGCGGTGGCGGCCATGAAGGACGGCGCCTACGACTTCCTCGTCAAGCCGCTCAAGAAGCAGGCTTTGTTGAAAACGGTCAGCCAGGCGATGGAGAAGCACGGCCTCCTCCACGAGAACAAGCAGCTGCGGGCGCGGCTTCTGGGAGCGCAGCAGCCCATCGTCGGGCAGAGCCCGTCCTTGCAGGCCACGCTCGACATCATCCGCCAGGCGGCGCCGTCGAGCGCCACCGTGCTGCTCCTGGGCGAGAGCGGCACCGGCAAGGAACTCTTCGCCCGCGCGCTGCACGAGCACTCGCCCCGCAGCGGCGGGCCCTTCGTCCCCATCAACTGCGCCGCCATCCCCGAGACCATCCTCGAGAGCGAGCTCTTCGGCTACGAGCGCGGCGCCTTCACCGGCGCGGTCCAGCGCAAGGAGGGCCGAATCGAGCGGGCGCAGGCGGGCACCCTGCTCCTCGACGAGGTCGGCGAGCTGACGCCGTCGGTGCAGGTCAAGCTGCTCCGCTTCCTGCAGGAGGGCGAGATCGAGCGGCTGGGCGGCTCCGGCGCCATCAAAGTGGATTGCCGCGTGGTGGCCGCCACCAACCAGGACCTCGCCGCGCGGGTGCGCGAAGGCAAGTTCCGCGAGGACCTCTTCTACCGCCTCAACGTCATCCAGGTGGTGCTGCCCCCGCTGCGCGATCGTCCCGAGGACATCCCGCTCCTGGCCGACCACTTCATCGTCCGCTACTCCGCCAAGAACGCGAAGCCCATCCGCGGCCTCACCCGCGCGGCGCTGGCCGCGATGGAGTCGTATCCCTGGCCCGGCAACGTGCGTGAGCTGGAGCACGCCATCGAGCGCGCCGTGGTGCTTTCGCGCGGGGAGGAGATCGACCTGGGCGATCTGCCCGAGCCGGTGCGCAGCGGCGGCGCGGCGCGGACAGCCGGGCCCGCTGGTGCGCTCGAGGGCCGCACCCTCACCGTGCCGCTGGGCACCCCGATGGAAGAGATCGAGCTGCGGGTGATCCGCGAGACGCTGCGCCAGACCAAGGGCGACAAGAACCTGGCGGCGCAGTTGCTCGGCATCGCGGCGCGCACCATCTACCGCAAGCTCGACCGCGAAAAAGACTGATCCACCAGCTCTGACAAATTGGCAGTCGGCGACGGCGCGGGCTTGCCAGGATGTCGCTCGCCTGTCATCCCTGCGACCGCACCGCCCGCTGCCGGGCACTTCTATCCGTGGCATGCGCCTTGCTGTCCTGCCCACCTCTATGGAGCTGATCCTCCAGCGCTACGCGTGGGCCCTCAACCTGGCAGCGGTGCTGCTCGGCGCGTACCTGGCCGCGCGCACGGTGAACACGGTGGCCGCCTCGGCCATCGCGCCCAGGCCCGCGCTGGTGCAGCAGGCCGCCAGCTCGCCGCAGCCACTGTTGGCGCACCTCGAGCTCGATCCGGAGAAGGTCGCCAGGCTCTTCGACGTGCCGCTGCCCAAGCCGGCCGCGGCCGGGCCCGAGACGGCGGCGGAGCCGGTCAACAAGGGCTGGAACCCGGTGCCGGTGAAGTCGTCGCTGCACGCCACGCTGGTGGGCACCGCCATCGCCGATCCGGCCAAGTACTCGCTCTGCCAGATCACCAACCCCGATCTCAACGAGACGCAGGTCTATGCCATCGGCGACAAGTACCAGGGCGCGCGCATCTACGGCGTCGAGAAGGAGCGCGTGCTGATCGACAACGCCGGCGTCAACGAGTTCATCGACAACAACGCCGCCGCGCCCAACCTGGGCGTCACCGCCATGCCGCAGCCGCCCCAGCCCGCGAACGGCGGCGGCGAAGGCGTCAAGCAGCTCTCGGAGAACCAGTACGTGGTGGCCAAGGCTGAGATCAACAACGCCTTGACCAACCTGTCCGACCTGGCCACCAAGGCGCGCATCGTGCCCTCGTTCAAGAACGGCGTCGCCAACGGCTTCAAGCTCTTCTCCATCGTGCCCGACAGCCTCTACGCCAAGATCGGCGTGCAGAACGGCGACGTCATCCGCCGCATCAACGGCTACGAGATGAACAGCCCCGACAAGGCGCTGGAGATCTACCAGAAGCTGCGCGACGCGAGCCGCATCGAGATCGAGCTCGAGCGGCGCGGCGAGACGGTCCGCAAGTCGTATTCCATCGAGTGAAAGCCAGGAGAACAGATCCCGCCATGCGCAAGCCCGAACGCCTCGTGCGCCGGCCTCTCGTGCTGTCCCTCGCCGCCCTGTTGCTCTTCTCGCTGCCGCTGCGCGCGCAAGAAGACGCCGAGGTGGAGGCCGACGCGCGGCCGCGCGGCCCCGGGTTCAAGAAGGTGCTGCCGCCCAACCGCGGCGTCCTGCTCAAGCCCGGCGTCCGCCCCAACGCCCAGCGCGCCGGCGCGCCTCCGGCAGGCCCGGCGGCGGCGCCGTACAAGAACTCGATCGCGCCGCAGACCTCGTCGGTGCCCAACATCCCGGCGGTCCCGCACGCCGCCGGCGCCACCCAGAACACCGAGCCGCCCAACACGCCGCCGGTGGACAAGAAGGACATCCACACCAACGCCCGCACGGTGGTGATGTCCTTCGACAAGCGCGACCTGGCCGAGGTCATCCAGTTCGTCAGCCAGTTCACCCAGCGCAACTTCATCCTGCCCGAGCGCGTCTCCGGCAAGATCACCATCCTCTCCAACTCGCCCATCCCGGCCGACGAGGTGTGGAACGTCTTCGTGGCCGCCCTCGACGCCAACAACTGGGCCGTCTATCCGGTCGGCCGCTACTGGAAGCTGGTGGAGAAGAAGCAGTCGTCGCGCGCCAACGTCCCGCTCTACATCGAGCCCGGCGCCGAGGCGCCCGCCACCGAGCAGATGGTCACCAAGCTCTTCAAGCTGCGCTTCGTCGAAGCCGACCAGATGCGCAACGTGCTCAACCAGTTCACCTCGCGCGACTCCGATTTCCAGATCTTCCCGCCCGACAGCATGATCATCTCCGACCTGGGCCTGAACATGCGGCGGCTCGAGAAGCTGGTCGAGCAGCTCGATCAGCCGGGCGGCTCCGAGGAGATCCACATCGTGCCCGTGCTCTACGCGGGCGCGCAGGAGCTGGCGCAGAAGCTCACCGAGATCTTCACCGCCCAGGCGGGCACGGCGGGAAAGCCGGGCGGCCAGCGTCAGATCGGCGTGGTCGAGCCGGTGCAGCCGGGCCTGCCCCAGCCGCCGCTCGTCCCCGGCGGCGTCGGCGCGGGGCCGGTGCAGGTCAGCAAGATCCTCGCCGAGGAGCGCACCAACAAGCTCATCGTCATCGCCGGCGGCAAGTCGTTCCAGCGCGTGCAGGAGCTGATCAAGCAGCTCGACGTTCCCTCCAGCGAAGGCGGCGTGCACGTCTACTACCTCGAGAACGCCAAGGCGGAAGAGGTCGCCTCGACGCTGCAGGCGCTGGCGCAGGGCCTCTCCAGCGCCAAGGGCCGCGGCGGGCCGGGCGCTCCCGGTCAGCCGGGTGTCGGCGGCGGGAGCGGGCGCGGTGGCGTCGGGAGCCGCCTTCGCCTCGAGGCCCAGCGCGTTGCCCTGCAGCAGCATGGCGAAGGCGTTGGAG
>JANXXR010000344.1 GCA_025350525.1 Deltaproteobacteria bacterium | reverse complement strand
CCAAGGAGCACCTCACGCCCGAGTACGCGCGCATCTCGCCGCTGCACACGGTGCCGGCGCTGGTGGACGGCGCCGCGGCGCTGCTCGAGAGCATGGCCATCTGCGAGTATCTCGAGGAGACCCATCCGCAGCCGCCGTTGTTGCCGGCGGCGCCGCTCGACCGGGCGCGGGTGCGGGCGCTGGCGCAGCTGGTGGCGTGCGACATCCATCCTTTGGGCAACCTGCGGGTCCTGCGCTACCTCTCGCACGAGCTCAAGGCCGACGACGCCGCCCGCGACGCCTGGTCCACGCACTGGATCGCGGACGGCTTCGCCGCGCTGGAGACGCTGCTGCCGGCCGATGCGGACTTCTGCTTCGGCGACGCCCCCACGCTGGCGGACGTGTTTCTGGTGCCCCAGGTGGTCAACTCCGAGCGGGTCAAACTGGACCTCGCGCCGTATCCGCGCATCCGGCGGATCTTCGCGGCCTGCATGAAGCTGCCCGCCTTCGAGAAGTCGCACCCGGAGAACCAGCCGGATGGTGCGTAGAAAACCGAATCGACCGTCGCCGTGGCCACGACGTTGAGCGTCTGGAGATGTCGCTGGGGCGCGGACCCGACGCGGGGCGGAGTTGCTGAGCGGTCGGGGACATCGCTGACAGTCAGACCGGAGATATCGCTGACACTCTACGTTTACGCGGTGGCTTGGGACGAATCAAATCGAGTAAAGGCAGCTCGGTATCGAAGAGGCCCAGCAGCAGTGGACCGAAGCGGACCTCGGCGTAGCGCTGATCGAGCACGAAGATGCCGATGGTATCGCCGACGCGCGAGGAGCTGACGAAGTACTTGTGGTCCCCCCAGCGGATCGATCCGGTGCGGTCGACGATGCGGAGATCGGCAAAGGGAGATTGGGGCCGCAGTAGCGAGGAAGTAAAGGCTTTGGGCGAAGAGGTAGATAGAAGCTGGGTACGCATCGCGAGCGCTAGGTCATCCTACATCGCGCATCCCGGCACGGTATTTGAGAGGTTAAAATGCGAGGTGATCGTCATGCGAGTCTTTTGGGCTGGCTGGTTCCCCGTCTTCGCGGTTCTGTTTATCTGGAGCCCCGCTGCTCGTGCTCAGTGCCAAGCCGACAATGATTGCCGGTCGGGGCGTGTTTGCAGAGCTGGGAGTTGCGTCTTTGCAGCGTGCTCGAAGGACGTCGATTGTCCGGGTAATGAGGTCTGTGAGGCATCAGTCTGCAAATCGGCAACGCGAGGTGCGCCTGTACCTAGCCCTGCTAGTCCTCAACCTCAGCAGAGGCAGGAGGTGCAAGAGGAGTCGATCACGGCCTTGTGGGTCGCAGGTACGATCACGGCGTCCGTCGGGTACTTGATGACGATCGTTCTTACTGCCGCCTACTCGCAGGATTCCGTGCGGGGACAGGCGATGACATATGTCCTCGTTCCGGTCCTCGGCCCGTTCATTTTGAACGGCAGCGCAATCCAAAACCCTCAGTACTCGACGCCGCTCGTAGTATCTGGGATTGTACAGGCCGCTGGCGTCGGAATGATCATCCTCGGGCTGGCTTTACACCGTCCGGTATCGTCCCCCGGCTACTCATTGGGGGATGGGCCAAGTGCACCGCGCGTGTCGGTCGTACCAAGCGTGCAGGGGCGCGGCAGTTTGTTGTTGAGCTTGGCATTTTAAAGTGCGCAACCGCTCCAACCGCGAGCGGGCCGCGCGAGACTTTGCTAGGCTCCCGAGCATGGGGAGCAGGGCGGCGAGTTGCCAGAACCACGCTTATCCGTCCTCTCCCAGTTCGTATAATGAAGCCAACACAACAATATTCAAATGGGTATTTGGTTCATGACAAACGCAAATGGACAGCCTGTGGATCCTTCAACTCTCAAACCGCCAGGCAACGTAGCGCAGCCTGAATTTCGAGCACAGGTTCATGTACCTCTACCACCGCCGTAACCTCTGCGGAGACTTGCGGTCGGACGCGATTGTAGAGGCACCGAAACGGTCGATGGCTCGCGACTGGACGAAGGTGGCCTTGGGCGGCAAGCCCGTGTTTGCGGAACACAGTTCCTCGAAGACTTTGCGAGTGGGTGTCGGCCTCAGGTGCGGGCAGCGCGGTGCAGACGGGCGCTTACGAGAGCGAAACCAAGCCATGCCGCTTGAGGATCTCCTCGTCGGTACTCGGCGCCGTTCAGCGAAATCGTGGGCCACTGCCGCCGCAGGAGCAAGAGGAGCTTGCGGGCACTCCAAGTGGGAAACTGCTTGCGACGGGCGACGATCCTGTCGACGAGGAGTCCTGGCGTCGCGGTCGGGTTTGGTTGACCACTTGTGACCGGACTGCCTGCTGATGCCGAATAGCCGGCGGAGCGCCGCCATGCTGGCCGTGTAGCTTCGACGATGTCCCCGGTCTGGACCAGCGCTTGACTCTTCACAAATATCTGCTAAACTGAAGGCGTGATGAAGAAGGCTCGCCAGCTGCGACTCTTTCCGAAGGCGCGGCGCCATGCCGGAGGCCGGCCCCCCAAGGGTGACCGGGCCGGCGTCTCGCACCTGCGCCGCGAGGCGTTGTCGCGCCATCACGCGGTGCACGTCACGCTGCGCACTGTCGGCAGCGTTCCCGGCCTGCGGAGGCAGCGGGCCCTACCACTCATCGAGGAGGCGATTCGCGCCGCGCGCCTGCGCTTCGGCATGCGCATCGTCCATTACTCGGTGCAGGGCAACCACCTGCACCTGCTCGTCGAGGCGGAGGACCGCACCTCGCTCGCCCGCGCCATGCAGGGCCTCGCCATCCGCCTGGCCAAGGCCCTCAACCGGATCTTCGCCCGCAAAGGACAGGTCTGGGCCGACCGCTACCACGCGCACGTCCTGCGCTCCCGGCGCGAGGCAGCGAGCGCCCTGCGCTACCTCCTCGGCAACTTTGCCCGGCACGCGAAGCAGTGGGGCGACTGCGCCGCGCGGCCCTTCGCGGACGTCTTTTCCTCCGTCCGCTTCCTCGGCTTCGCGACCTCGGACGCGCCGGTGGCGCCACCGCGGACCTGGCTGCTGCGCTTCGGCTGGCGCGACGACGGAGCGTGAGCCTTTGGCCGCGAAGGTCTCTCGCGGCTACTCCTTTGCCAGCAGGGCGAGACGAGGGGCCGCCAAGGCGTCTTGGCCCAGCTTCAGACCCCGCCAATTGCGCGGGCCGCCAAGACCTCGTCCGTCGAGCGGAGCACGAAGCCTCGCGCCCGGCCGCCGCCCGCCCCAACCCGGCGAGAGCCGCTGCATCAGGCGGCGAAGGCGCGGTCGGGCAGCAGGCGCTGGATGGCGTCGCGCAGATCCTTGACGGTCTTGATCCGCGACAGCTCCTCGTCGGGAATGCGCACCGAGAGCTTCTCCTCGAAATAGGAGACCAGCTCCATCACCGCTACGCTGTCCATGCCCAGCGTGGAGATCTGCGTCTCCGCCTTCAGCTCGGGCAGGCGGCGGTTGTCCACCTCGAGCGCGGCCTGCTTGAACATCTCGACGACATCGATCGGCTGCTGCATTTAGTCAATCCTCTTCAATGAATACTGGGCCAATGACTGGTAATGCTTCTCGAACCCGCGCACGCAGGTGGAGAGATACCGGTCGTAATCGACGAACACCTGGTCGCCCCATTGCGCGCGGATCTTCGCCTCGTTCTTGCGCAGGCGGTCGCGCCAGTGCCAGGTGGTCTTGAGGTAATCGAGGCGGCGGGTCTTGACCTCGAGGACTTCCCAATAGGGATTGACCGCGGCGATGATCTCCTCGAGCCGCGGCGTGATTCCGCCGGGGAAGATTTCATAGGTGACCCAGCCGACGTCCTTGACGTCCTGCCGGTCGCGGGGGACGAAGTTGCGCAAAATGGTCTGCAATCCGAAATAGGCGCCGGGCCTGGTCCATTGATGCGCGAGGCGGAAGTAATTGCGATAGGCGGCAATCGATTTCCCGTCGCGCGCCTCCTGCGGCGAGACGATATGCTCCATCATGCAAATCGAAATGATGGCGTCGAACTTCTCCGCCGGCTGGTAATCGAGATAGCTGCAGACCTCGGCGCTGGCGTTGGGCAGCCCGCGCCGCTGGATCTCGGCGGCCTGGGCCTCGGAGAGGGTGATGCCGTGGGCGTGCTTCACCTGGGTCTGCGTCGCCTGGTACTCGAGGTTCGCGCCCCAGCCGCAGCCGATATCCAAAAATGACGAGTCGCGGTTCAGGTGTGCGAAGCCGGCGAGGATGCGGTGCTTCTCGCGCTGCGCTTCCTCCAGCGTCCGCTCGCCGGCGTGGCCAGGCGGCGGCATCTCGGCGCGCCCCGGAGAGTCGTCGAAGATTCCACAGGTGTAGCTCATGCTCTCGTCGAGCCAGAGCCGGAAGAATTCGTTGGAGACGTCGTACGAGACCGCGATGTCCGCCTTGGTCGAACCCATCAGGCACCCCCCAGCCGCTTGAAGAACACCAGCGCGCCGTGCTGCGCGCGGCCCACCAGAGAGAGCGCAAAGTGCTTGGCCACCGCCAGCCGCGCGTTGCCGCCGCGGCCTTCCTTGCCCAGCGCGCCCTTGAGGTACTGGTCGCGGGTCTTGCGCCGCTGCAGCTTGCCCGACGAGGTCTTGGGCAGCGCGCCGGGCGGGAGGAGCGCGACGTCGGCCACCGCCAGCGAAAACTCCTCGCTGATGCGGGCGACGATCTGCGCCTTGAGGGCCGCGAGGTCGGCCTCGCGCGTCTCGGCGGCGACCACGATCTCTTCGGAGGCCGCGCCGGGCCGCGTGAAGACCACCGCCGATCCCTTGCGGACCGAGGCGATCTCGTCCACCACCCACTCGAGGCGCTGCGGATAGTAGTTGCGCCCGTTGACGATGAGGATGTCCTTGAGCCGGCCGGAGATGTGCAGCTCTCCGTCCACCAGGTAGCCGAGGTCGCCGGTGCGCAGCCAGCCTCCGGGCGTGCCCATGCCGGCGGCGCGGGTGGCCTCCGGATTCTCCCAGTAGCCCGCGGCGACGCTGGGGCCCTGGAAGCAGATCTCGCCGACGTTGCGGTCGGGCAAGAGGCGCCCGTCCTCATCCTGGATGGAGAGCGCGTGGCCCGGGAAGGTCCGCCCGCAGTTGACCACCTCGAGCGCGCCGCCCGGCGCCGGCGCCGCCTTCTTGTCCGAGTGGTAGCGGTCGGCGTCAATGCGGTCGGTGCGCAGCGGCTCGTCGAGGCCGACGAAGGAGATGGCCAGCGTCGCCTCTGCCATTCCGTAGCAGGGCAAGAGCGACTCGGGCTTGACCCCCGCCGGCGCGAAAGCGCGGACGAAGTTGCGCATGGTCTCGGGGTTGATGGGCTCGGCGCCGCAGCCGAAGACGCGCATCTGCGAGAGATCCCAGCGCGCGATCTGCTCGGGCCGGGCCCGCTTGGTCACCAGCGCGTAGGCGAAGTTGGGGGCGAACGACATGGTGCCCTTGTGCTTGTGGATCGCCTCCATCCACGAGGTGGCGTTCTTGATGAAGCTGAGCGTGGGCAGGTAGACGATGGAGATGCCGAAGAGCACCGGCGCCAGCACCAGGCCGATGAGCCCCATGTCGTGGTAGAGCGGCAGCCAGGAGACGCCGACGTCGCGCTGGGGGTCGGCGCGCAGCCCGTCCACCACGATGGCCTTGCAGTTGGCGGCGAGGCTTCCGTGGGTGACCACCACGCCCTTGGGCAACGCGGTCGAGCCCGAGGTGAACTGCAGGAAGGCGATCTCCTCCTCCTTGAAGTCCGCGGCCTCGGGCAGCGCTCCGGCCGGCTTCGCCTGCAGCTCTTCCGAGGTGATGACCTTCTCGATCGAGGGAATCTGCCCCACCGCCGACCAGAGGACTTTTCCGACGCGGGCGCTGGTCACCAGCGCGCGCGGACGGGCGACGTTCAAGATGGTGACCAGCGCCTCCATGAAGGCGTCCAGCTTGCCCAGCGAGAGCGGCGGGTAGAGCGGCACCGGGATGAGGCCGATCCAGAGCGCGCCCAGAAATGCCGGGATGAAGTGCTCGCCCTCCGGGATCACCAGCGCCACGCGGTCGCCCCGCCGCAGGCCCAGCGAGAGGTAGTGGGCTGCCCGCTGCCGGGCGAGCAGGCGCAGCTGGTGGAAGGAGACGACCAGGTCCTCGCCCGGCCCCTTGCCGCCCACGAACGTGAAGCCGCGCTGGTGCAGACCTTCGCAGGCATTCAGTGCGGCAACGACACCGTTCATGGGCGCCCCGTGTAATGGGTCACAGTGCAGGACGTCAAGCGGTACCCGGCACGACCTCGTAGAATCTGGTAGGATGCTTCGCCATTTTCGGAGGTTCTTTGCGGGCTGGAAGAGACTTGATCGAGGCGACCAAGGCGTTCGCGCCGGAGTCGCAATTGCGCAGCTGGTGGGTGCTCCTCAGCACCACGCTGGTGATGGTCGCGAGCTACGCGATCCTCTGGCGGCCCATCGCCTGGCCGCTGCGGCTCGCGCTGGCCGCCTTCGCCGGCCTGGTCACCGTGCGCATGTTCATCCTCTTCCACGACTACATGCACGGCGCCATCCTGCGCGGCTCGAAGCTGGCGCGCGTCATCCTCTACCCCTTCGGCCTCTTCGTGATGACGCCGCCGCGGGTCTGGAAGGAGACGCACAACTACCATCACAATCACACCGCGCAGCTGGTCGGGTCGAACATCGGCTCCTACGCCACCATGACTTTGGCGCAGTGGTCGCAGGCCAGCGAGGCCGAGCGGCGCCACTACAAGCTGGTGCGCCATCCGCTGACGGTGCTCTTCGCGTACTTCACCGCCTTCATGCTCGACATGTGCCTGATGTCGTTTTTGCGCTCGCCGCGCAAGCGCTGGGACTCGCTGCTCGCGCTCTTCGCCAACTGGACGGCCACCGCGCTCATCCTCTGGAAGTTCGGCGCCGCCGTCTTCTTCTTCGGATACTTCCTGCCGCTCTTCATCGCCACCGCGGCCGGCGCCTACCTCTTCTATGCGCAGCACAACTTCGAGGGCATGCAGATCCAGCGGCGCGAGGAGTGGGCCTACGACCGCGCGGCGCTGCAGTCGTCGAGCTACATGCCGACGGGGCCCGTGTTGCAGTGGCTCACCGGCAACATCGGCTTCCACCACGTGCATCATCTGAACCCGACCATTCCCTTCTACCGGCTGCCCGAGGCGATGGCGGCCATTCCGGAGTTGCAGCAGCCCAGCGTCACCCGGCTGACGCCCGCCGACATCGCCCGGAACTTCCGCATGAAGCTGTGGGACCCGGAGCAGCAGAAGATGGTCGGCTTTCCGCGCGACTGAAGTTCGCTAGAACAGATCGCGCGCAGGCAAGGTGCGGGGTCGAGCCGGCTGCATCAGCTTGACCAGCACGCCGCCAGCGATGAAGCCGCCGATATGCGCCCAGACGGCCACGCCGCCGCCTTCCTGTGGAATGCCCAGCTGCCCGATGCCCTCGAGCAGCTGCAGCAGGAACCAGAAGATCAGGTAGGCGAAGGCCGGGATCTCGACGAACCAGGGAAAGATGAGGATGGGCACCAGCGTCAGGACCTTGGCCCGCGGATACGAGACCAGGTACGCGCCCAGCACTCCGGCGATGGCCCCCGACGCGCCCACCGTCGGGAGCAGCGAGGTGGGGTTGAGCGCCACCTGCGTGAGCGAGGCCGCGATGCCCGCGGCCAGGTAGAAGACCAGGTAGCGCAGGTGGCCGAGGCGGTCCTCGACGTTGTCGCCGAAGATCCAGAGGTAGAGCATGTTGCCGAGCAGGTGCAGCCAGCCGCCGTGCCAGAACATGCTGGTGACCAGCGGCAGGAAGCGCGCCGGGTCGAGCGGGTCGCCGGTCCAGAAGACGAGGCGCCGCGGCACCAGGCCGTAGGCGAAGACAAATCGCTCGAGGTACGGGCCCAGCGCGGCCTCGTGCAGGAAGACGACGACGTTCAAGACGATGAGCGCCACCGTGACGACGGGCGCCGTGCGCGAGGGGATGGTGTCGCGGAGCGGGATCAAGCCCTGCGATCCATAACGCATTCAACCGGGCCGTGCCGCGTGGTATGCGACGGAAATGAAGCAGATGCCGCTCGAGCAGGCCGGAGTGGTCGGCCGCTCCCCGCCGCGCAAGGACGGCGCGGACAAGGTCACCGGGCGCGCGCGCTACCTCGACGATCTGAACTTCCCCAACCAGCTGTGGGGCCGGACGGTGCGCTCGCAGGTGCCGCACGGAAAGATCCGCGGCATCGTCTGGGATCCGAACTTCGACTGGTCGGACGTGGTCCGCGTCACCGCCAAAGACATCCCTGGCGACAACGTCGTCCACCTCATCGAGGACGACCAGCCCATGCTGGCGGCAGATCTGGTGCGGCACCGCGAGGAGCCCATCGCACTGGTTGCCTGCGCCGACCGCGAGAAGCTCGAAGAGGCGCTGCTGCACGTGCGGGTAGAGATCGAGGAGCTCGAGCCGGTGCTCGATCCGCTGCTCTCCACCCACGTCTTCAAGGCCTACCGCATCGAGCAGGATCCGCGGGGCCTGGCCGCGGCCTTCGGCGCCCACCGCGTCGTCGAAGGCACCTACCGGGTCGGCCACCAGGAGCAGATGTACATCGAGCCGCAGGCCATCGCCGCCGTTCCGCGGCCCGACGGCGGCATGACCATCTACGGCTCGATGCAGTGCCCCTTCTACATCCACCGCGCGCTGCAGCGACTGCTCCGGCTCGACGACGCGCAGGTGGCGGTGA
Organism: Deltaproteobacteria bacterium; assembly: GCA_025350525.1. GTDB lineage: Bacteria > Myxococcota > Myxococcia > Myxococcales > 40CM-4-68-19 > 40CM-4-68-19. Next base: position 253 of record JANXXR010000344.1, on the reverse strand, counting down.
TCCAGGTGGTCACCGGCGGCGGTTTCGGCGGGAAGGAAGATTATCCGTCGGTGCTGGCGGGACACGCGGCGCTGCTGGCGCGCAAGGCGGGGCGGCCGGTGAAGATGATCTACCGGCGCGAGGAGGACGTCGCCGCCACCACCAAGCGCCACCCCGCGGTGATGAAGTACCGGACGGCGGTGGCCAACGACAGGACGCTGGTCGCGCTCGAGGCCGACATCGTCATGGATGGCGGCGCCTACGTGACGCTCTC
>JANXXR010000340.1 GCA_025350525.1 Deltaproteobacteria bacterium | reverse complement strand
CCGAGCTTGCGCGCGTAGCCGACGTCGAGCGCGTGCTCGGCGTCGATGAAGGCCGCCACGCCGCCCGTCTTCTGCGCCTCGGCGATGATGTGCAGGGTGAGCGTGGTCTTGCCCGACGACTCCGGCCCGTAGATCTCGATGACGCGGCCGCGGGGGATGCCGCCCACGCCCAGCGCCAGGTCGAGGGAGACGCTGCCGGTCGAGATGGCGGCGATGTCCTGCACCAGCGGCTCGTCGATGCCGAGCCGCATGACCGACCCCTTGCCGAACTGCTTCTCGATGGCCGAAACCGCCAGCTCGATGGCCTTTTCCTTCTCCGCGTTTGCCACTGTTCCCTCCTTGGGGATCCCTGTACGCTTGTACAGGAGTGCTTTCCAGGAAGCAAGCTGCCATGAGGGTCTGACAATGCTGCTGTTCGCGCTCTTGATCGCCCTCGGAAACGGCTGGGAAGCGAAGGTCCATTTCACCCACGATCCGCCCCGCAAGGCGGGGGGCGCCGAGGGATCCATCCATGTGGGCAGCGGGAAGGTTCGCCTCGAGGAGCCGACGCCCCTGGGCGAAACCGTCATCGTCGCCGCGGAGGGAAAGGTCCGGCTGCTCTTTCCGGAGACGAAGCAGTTCATGGAGATGGACCCGGCGCAGGCGGCGCTCGCCACCGTGCCGCCGCTCTCGCTTGCGGGGATGAAGCAGGTGGGCGAAGAGAACGTCGACGGCCGCCCCTGCGCCATCTGGGAGCGCGCGCGGCAAACGGCTGCGGGCAGGGTCCACCAGCGGCTCTGGGTGCCGCGGGATGCAAAGCGCTTTGTCTTTCTGCGCTTCGTCACCCGCACCGACCGCGGCGCCACCCGGGCCGACCTGCGCGAGCTGCGCGAGACCGCGCAGCCCGCCTCCCTCTTCAGCGTGCCGAAGGGCTACGCGAAGAAGTGACTACTTGGCTGCGGGGGCCGCCGCCGGCGTGATGCCGAGCAGCTCGACCTCGAAGACCAGCGTGGCGCCGCCCGGAATGGTGGGCGGGTGGCCGTGGTCGCCGTAGGCGATGTCGCTCGGGCAGGTGAGGCGCGCCTTCTCGCCGACTTTCATCTTCGCCACGCCCTCGGTCCAGCACTTGATCACCTGGTTGAGGCCGAACTCGGCGGGCTGGCCGCGCTTGTACGACGAGTCGAAGACGGTGCCGTTGGTCAGCTTGCCCTCGTAGTTGACCTTGACCTTGTCGGCGGCGGCGGGGCTCGCGCCGGTGCCCGGCGTCAGCGTCTTGTAGATGAGGCCGCTCGGCAGCTTGGTGACGCCCGGCTCCTTGGCGGCCTTGTCGAGGTAGGCGCGGCCAGCCACCTTCTCCTTGTCGGCGGCGGCGTTCGACCGGGCCTGCGCGAACTTGTTGACGGACTCCATCTGGGCGTCCACGTCGAGGGCGGCCTTCTTGCCGGTGGCGCCGTCGGCGATGCCCTGCTCGACGATCTTCATCTCCTCGGGCTTGAGATTGAGCGGCCCCAGGTTGCGGCTGCCGACCACGAAGCCGATGGCGTAGAGCGACTTCTGGTCGTCGGTCTTGAGGTCGGCGGCGGCGGCCGCGAGCGGAAGGGCGAGGGCGAGCAAAAGAGGCAAGCGGGACATGTCAGAAGCCTTTCTGAAGAGGGGGCTGCGTAGAAGGGGCGCGGAGATAACACGGACCGGGCTACTTCTCCACCGACTGGGTGACGGCGATGAGCAGGGTGCCGGCCTTCTCGTCGTCGGGGTCCACGCGGAGGCCGCCCACCAGGATGGTGCCGCCCCGCTGGATGGAGTAGTCGGTGTGCAGCTTGCGGGAGTGCTCGGGGTGCTTGCCCAGGAGCTCGAGGTGCACCTTGATCTTGCCGTCGGCGTCGAGGGCCCGGGGCGTGACCTGCAGGCTGCGGCTGCCCGGCAGCTCCATCTGCGCGGGCGACTTCCAGTCGAGGTCGAAGCTCTCCTCCAGGAGGAGCTTGTAGCTGCGAAAGCGGAACTGCTGCCCGAACGACTCCAGATGCGGCGCGATGGGGGCGAGCTTGTCGTCCATGCCCGGCGCCGCGGCCTCGTCGTTGGAGGCGGCGATGGCGCGCACGGTGATGCGCACCTGCTTGGCCACGCCGGCGTCGGCCTGCGCGAGGAGCCGCGGCACAGCCGCGGAGTATGGGAGGAGGAGGCTGGCTTTGCCGGCCGACGGGCGGAGCGGCGCAGCCGCGGAGTATGGCAACGATAGCGCAGCGAGCAGGAGGAGCTTCACTGCTGCACCGCCGCGCGGTCGTCGGACATCCAGATCACCGTGGTCTCGTGGGGCAGTTGCAAGACTGCCCCGTCGTGGGTGCCGAAGTCCACTGCCTCGACCTGCGAGGCGCGGGCGTCGGCGAGGAGCGCGCCGTCGTCGGGCTCGGTGCGCGCCGGCAGGAAGAGCACGGCCAGCGCCATGCAGGCCGCGAGCGCGAGCCCGCTGGCGGCGGCGAAGGCGCCCCGGTGCGCGCCCCACAGCTCGCTCCCGTAGGCGGAGGCCGGCGCCGAGGCCTTGTCGGTCGCGACCCGCGACATCACGCGGTCGGCGAAGCCCGAGAAGTCTGCCGCGCCGCCGCGCGCCCGCAGCACCTCGCGCAGCGCCTCTGCCTGCGCTGCGAGGAGCGCCTTGCGGTCGCGGCAGACGGCGCAGCCGCGCAGGTGGGCCTCGACCCAGGCGCGGTCGTCCTCCTGCAGCCCCGCGTCCAAAAGCGGCCCGAGCAGCGGCACCACTTCCGCGCAGCCCTTCATGACTCGCCCTCCTTCTCCGGCTCGGGCGCATCACCAATGCTGCGGCCTGCGGCCTCCGCCCGGTCGCCGGCGCCCTCCTCCATGCTGGGGCTTGCGGCCTCCGCCCGGGCAGGACCGGCGCCGTCGCCCTCCTCCAGGTATCCGCGCAGCTTGTTCTGCATCTTCAGGCGCGCGTGGAAGAGGCGGCTCATCACCGTGCCCTTGCGGATGCCAAGCACCTTGGCCAGCTCTTCATAGCTCAGCCCTTCCAGCTCGCGCAGCAGGAGGATGCTGCGGTGGTTCTCCGAGAGCGACGCCAGCGCCTCCTCCATCTTGCCCTTCAGCTCGGTGTTGAGCGCGGCCCGCTGCGGGCCCATCAGAGCGTGCGAGGGCGGATCCATCGCTGCCTCGATCTCGGCCTCGTCGCCCTCGGCCAGGTCCACCCGCTCGACGCGCCCCCGCTTCCGCTGCGCGTCGAGGCAGAGGTTCATGGCGATGCGGTACGTCCAGGTGAAGAACGACGAGTCGCCCTTGAACGACGGCAGGTAGCGGTGCACCCTGACGAATGTCTCCTGCGCGATGTCCATGGCGTCGTCCGAATCCTTCATCATGCCGACCGCGAGCTGGTAGACGCGCCGCTGGTAGCGTTCGACGAGCTGCCGGAAAGCGGCCGGGTCGCCCTTCTGGGCTGCCCGCACCAGCTTCCGGTCGTCTCCCGCATCCGGGGCGCGCTGGTCCTCGCTCATTCGGACGCCATGGAAGTGGGCAAATTCACGTCGGAGTCCTGGAGGCGCGGCAAAGGGTCCAAAGCGGAACGATCGTGCAGGCGAGGGCCCGGCGGGAATCCCCGAATGGCCAACCTTGTCTAGAGTGATCGGAAGCGCCGTAAGGCGCAACAACCGTTTGGGCCCCCCTCCCGGGGCTAGACTGTGGTGCGCGATTGCGCCAGCGCGGGTAGAAGGACAGTCCCTGAGATGCCGCTCCACCACAACATCCCCACCCTCGGCGGACTCGGACCTGCCCCCGAACCTTCCCGCCGGGAGCGGCTGCAGGCAGAGGGGGCCGCGGCGCAGCAGCAGATCGCGGCGCTGCTGGCGCGGGCGCGGCGGCGGGCGGTGGCGCTGGCGGTCCTGCGCGGGCTTTCGCTGCTGCTCGCGGGGCTTCTGGTCGCGGTCCTCTGCGGCGCGCTCCTCGCCAGCGTCTACGGGAGCCTCGCGGCGCGGCTTCTGGCGCTTCTGCTCGCGCTCCTCTCCGCGGCGGGCGTGGTCTTCTTTTCGCTGCGCTCGCCTCTGCAGCGGGCGGCCGCGGAGGCGAGGCACCCCGAGCGGCTGGCGCGGCTCCTCGGCGGGCCCTCCGAGCTGCTCTCCAGCGTCGAATTGACCGAGGACCCGCCGGAGGGCGCCTCCACCGACCTCTTGGCGCTCCTGCACCTGCGCGCCGCCTCCGCCGCCAGGCAGATCGACCTCGCGCGCGCCCTGCCGCTCTCGTGGCTGCGCTGGCCGCTGGCGGCGCTCCTTGCTGCCGCGGCCCTCTGGGCGGCGCTCTTCGGGCTGGCGCCGCGCCACGTCTCGCAAGGCTTTGCCCGGCTCTTCCGCGGCGACAACGGCGCGCCGCAGATCGAGCTCTCGCCCATCGCCGGCGACCTGGCCATCACCTACCTCTATCCGGCGTACACCGGCCTGCCGCCTCGCACCGAGGAGGGCACCGCCGGCGATCTGCACGCCCCGCGCGGCACCGAGGTGCGGATCGCCGCCCGGGCCGACCGCGATCTCGCGCAGGCCTTCGCCGTCATCGCGCTGGGCGGCGGCGCGGGCCAGGGCGGCGCAGGCCAAGGCGGCGCAGGCCAAG
>JANXXR010000321.1 GCA_025350525.1 Deltaproteobacteria bacterium | reverse complement strand
ACCTACGTCAACGGCAAGAAGCTCGCCGGACCCCAGGTGATCACGCCGACCGACAAGGTCTATATCGGCGACTTCATCCTCAACATCGAGCCGCCCGACCTGGCGCCCGCCGAGGAGCAGCAGGCCGACGGCGATTCGGTGGAAAGTCAGCCGACGATGACGCCGCACCAGCAGAATCCCGACGACGACGCCACCGACCAGCCGCAGTACGCGGGCTTCGAGGCGACGCGGCGCGAGGGATATCCGGAGGAGGATCCGCCCGAGGAGGCGCTGCCCGAAGCCGAGCCGGAGCCCGAGCCGATCGAGCCCGAGGCGGACGAAGAGAGCATTCCCACGCCGTCCCCGCTGCGCAAGGCGTCCGCCCCTACCCCGAAGCCGCTGGCCGCCGCGGCCAGGCCGGCGCCGGCGCCGGTCAAGAGCGCCCTCGCCTCCGCCAAAGCCGCGGCCGCTGCAGCCGCCGAGAGGCCTGCGCTCAAGGCGGTGCCCGCCGGCAAGGCCGCGCCCGCCCGCCAGCGCGCCGCCGCCCCCAACGCCTCGGAAGAGTACGCGTTGACGCTCAACCTGGTGCACGACCGCCTCATCGAAGCGCTCGACCTGCGCCGCCTCGACCTCGACGCGCTCGGCTCCGAGGAGCTGTGGAAGAAGACCGAGACCACCATCCGCGCCATCGTCGCCAAGATGGATTCGACCGGGGAATTGGACGCGCACCTGGACCGCGAGGAGCTGGTCCAGGACGTCCTCAACGAGGCGCTCGGCCTCGGGCCGCTCGAGATCTACCTCGCCGACGAGACGGTCAGCGAGATCATGGTCAACAGCCCGACCCAGGTCTACGTCGAACGCGACGGCAAGCTGATGCGGGTGGACAAGGCCTTCAGCTCAGCGGCGGCGGTGCTCGGCGTCATCGAGCGCATCGTGGCGCCGCTGGGCCGGCACATCGACGAGTCGTCGCCGCTGGTCGACGCGCGCCTCGCCGACGGCAGCCGCGTCAACGCCATCATCCCGCCGCTGGCGCTCAAGGGGCCCTGCATCACCATCCGCAAGTTCAAGCGCGACCTCTTGAGCAGCAACAACCTCATCGACTTCGGCACCCTCACCGAGCAGATGGCCGAGTTCCTCGACACCTGCGTCAAGGTCCGCCGCAACATCGTCATCTCCGGCGGCACCGGCTCGGGCAAGACCACGCTGCTCAACATCCTCGGCAGCTACATCCCCGAGCGCGAGCGCATCGTCACCATCGAGGACGCGGCCGAGCTGCAGCTGCCCCAGGATCACGTCGTCTCGCTGGAGGCGCGGCCCAGCAACATCGAAGGCAAGGGGCAGATCACCATCCGCGACCTGGTCCGCAACAGCCTGCGCATGCGGCCCGACCGCATCGTCATCGGCGAGTGCCGCGGCGGCGAGGCGCTCGACATGCTCCAGGCGATGAACACCGGCCACGACGGCTCGCTCACCACCTTGCACGCCAACACGCCGCGCGACGCGCTCAGCCGCCTCGAGACCATGGTGCTGATGTCCGGCATGGACCTGCCCATCCGCGCCATCCGCGAGCAGATCGGAAGCGCGGTCAACCTCATCATCCAGCAGACGCGCTTCGCCGACGGCACCCGCAAGGTCACCGCCATCAGCGAGATTTCCGGCATGGAGATGGACATCATCACCATGCAGGACATCTTCACCTTCAAGCAGGAAGGCTTCGACGCGGACGGCAAGGTCGAGGGGCGCTTCATCGCCACCGGCTTCGTGCCCAAGTTCTACGACGACCTGCAGCGGCGCGGCATCCCCGTGAACATGGACATCTTCCGCGAAGAAGCCTGAGTTGTTCACGCTGACGTTCACCGAGCCGGGCGGGAAGCCGCGCAGCCATCCGCTCGGCGACGGCGAGCTGCTCATCGGCAGGGACGCCGGCTGCGACGTGGTGCTGCAGTCCAAGGACGTCTCGCGGCGGCACGCGCGCTTCTTCGTCAAGGGCGGGCAGCTGCTGGTCGAGGATCTGGGCTCGCACAACGGCGTCTTCGTCGCTGGCGCGCGCATCGATCGGCCCTCGCCGGTGCTTCCGGGATCGCCGGTCGAGGTCGGCGACGTCAAGGTGGCGGTGGCCGCGGCCGTGCCCAAGGTGGAAGGCGTGGGCGAAGGCGCCGTGCTCCGCGCCACCGGATCAGGCCAGCAGATCCGGCTGCCCGCCAAGGCCGTGATCGGGCGCGGCGCCGACTGCGACGTGGTGCTCGACGACGACTCCGTCTCGCGCCGCCACGCCGAGCTCTTGCGCGACGACCGCGGCCTCTATCGGCTGCGCGACCTGGAGTCCGGCAACGGAACCTTCCTCGACGGCAAGCCCATCGGCAAGGAGCCGGTGCTGGTGCCCGCAGGGGCGAAGCTGCGCTTCGGCGACGTCGAGCTGCTCTTCTGGCGGCCGCCGGCAGCGATGATGACGACGGCGGCGCGGCAGAAGCTTTTGGCGGGCGGGCTGATGGCGCTCATCCTCGCGGTGGCCCTGGCCGTCGTCTTGCGTCCGGCGCGCAAGGAGGCGCCGGGCGCGGCAGACTCAGGCGACGAGGTCTCGGCGCTCGCCGACCAGGCGCAGGCCGCCATCGAGAGCGAGCGCTTCGACGAGGCCGCGCGGCTCGCGCAGGTGGCCATCGGAAAGGATCCGCTGGCGCCCGCGCCCCGCAGGGTGCTGGCGCAGGCGCGCCGCGAGCAGCTGAGCCAGAAGGTCTTCGGCGAGGCCTTGGGCAAGGCGCAGGTGGGCCGCGAGGACGAGGCGCTGCAACTCCTCGCGCAGGTGCCGCCGCAGAGCCGCTACTTCCCCCGCGCGCGGATCAAGGCCAGGGAGCTGGCCACCACCGTGCTGCGGACCCGCGGGGCCAGCTGCCGGAGCGCGTCGCGCGACAACGCGCAGGAGGTGGCCGAGCAGTGCGCGCGGGCGCTCG
>JANXXR010000305.1 GCA_025350525.1 Deltaproteobacteria bacterium | reverse complement strand
CCTGCGAGACGTTGCCGAACTGCGCCTCGCGATAGACCGACCCGAGCAGGTTCTCGCCGATGAGCGAGACCGCATAGCGCTGCGTCTGGTAGGTGACCACCGCGTCGAAGACGGTGTACCCGTCGGCCACCAGGTAGCAGCGCTGCGCCCGCGCGTCAGCCAGGTTGTTCGCGTTCAGCGAAGGATTGCAGCGGATGACGTGGCCCTGCGAGTGGTCGTTGGGATCGAGGTAGTCATCGGCGCTGAACTGGTTGCCGGGCCGCGTGCCGATGTGCCGCATGCGCAGCGACGACTGGAGGCCGCTCGGGTGGCGCACGGTCACTCCTCCGGTGGCGATGACCGGCGGCGAGAGGGCCACCGCGAGACCGTTGCCGCTGTCGTGGACGAAGGTGCTGCGCGAGAGCGTCAGGTCGGCGTCGAAGAAGAGCCAGGGCAGGATCTCCGCGCGCGCCTCGAAGTCGACGCCATACCGCCGGGTGGAGCCGTTGGGCGAGACGCCGCCCTCGTCGCCGTTGAAGGTCAATTCCGAGGCGAGGTCGAGTCGCCAGAGGGCCGCGCCCAGCTCGATCTTGTTGTCGAGCAGGCGGCCGCGGGCGCCGGCTTCATAGCCGAGCGCGCGGGGCAAGGCGCCTTCGCCGTTATTGAGAATGGCACTGTTGGCGTGATTGGAATGAAAGCCGGAGCCGAAGTTCAGGTAGAGATCCAGCTGCTCGACGGGCGAGATCACCACGCTGGCCTTGGGCGACTGGATGCTCCGCTGCACCACCGGCGGCACCGCCTCGGGGTGATCGGGGGTAAAGCCGTAATCGGCCTTGAGCGAGCGGACGTCGAAGACGAAGAGGTCGGTGCGCAGGCCGCCGATCAATCGAAGGTATCGATTGGGCCGCCATTCTTCCTGGAGATATCCCGCCGCGTCGGTCTGGTGATTGAGGGTATTGACGCAGGGATTGGCAATGTCATTGCAGGTCTGCCGGCGCACCCGCTGCTTGACCTTGTAGAGCGAGCCATTGATCTCGTCGTTGCGGAACTGGATTCCAAAGGTGGTGAGCAGGGCGCCCGGCAGAAGCTGGTCGTCGCGCCGCTCGTACTTCATTCCCGCCCAGAGCACGGTGCGGTCGTCGTCCTGTTCGATCTCGTCGCCGTCGGGATTGCGGGCGTAGAAGGTAAAATCGTTATAAAGGGTCAAATGGTAACGGAGATAGGAGCCGGTCAGCGAAAGGCTCGACTTGCTGTCCGGATGGGTGGTCAGGTTGAGGATGGCCTGCTGGCGCTGGGTATCGCCGCCCTCGGTGGGATCGATTGCCCCATAGCGGTCGATGACGCCCGCGTCCACCAGGCGGGAGGGGACCTGCCCCGAGCCGTACCAGCTCGAGGCATAGGCGCTGGCGAGGAGGGAGAGCTTGGTCCGCTGCGAGAGATCGAAGCTGGCCTTGCTGAAGAAGTTGTAGCGCTCGAGGCGCTCGCTGGTCTGGAAGGGTCCTTCGAGGCCCGAGACCTCGCCGGCGAAGAAGGGCCGCGTGTCGCCCAGGTCGGGGCTGGCGACGCCGAGCACGCGGTAGTTGAGCCCGCGCCGGTCGGTCGAGCCCTGGATGCCGCTGACTTTGCCCAGCTGCGAGGGGAGCAGGCCGCCCTGCACGGTGAACTGCGAGTGCTCGAATCGGTCGCGGGTGACGAGGTTGACCGCGCCGGCGGTGTCGAAGTCGCCCTTGTCGGCGAAGTAGGGGCCCTTGGTGATCTCGACCGACTGCAGGACTTCCGGGATGAGGAAGTGCAGGTCGGCGAAGCCCTGCCCGTGCGCGTGCGAAGGCAGGTTCACCGGCACGCCGTCGATGGAGACGGCCACGTCGGTGCCATGGTCGGAGTCGAAGCCGCGCAGGAAGAGCTGGTCGGCCTTGCCGCCGCCCTGGTGCTGCGCGATCACCAGGCCCGGCACCGAGCGCAGCACGTCCTCCGGAGTGAAGCGCGGCCGCAGGAGGAAGTCGCGGTCGCGCACGGTCGAGGCGCTGGCGGAGGTGAAGGGCTTGTCGCCCTCGACGGTGGCCTCGAATTCGGTCGCGGCTCGCGGCGCCTTGGCGGGCGACGGCGCCGCCGGGCCCTCGGGCGCAGGCGGTCGCGCTTCGGCCTGCGGCGTCGCCGTCTGGCGGATGGTCTCGGCCGGCGGCGCGAGCTGGAAGTTGATCTCGTAGTTGAGCTGCACCGAGACGGGAACTCCGTCCTGCGTGGCCGGCTGGAAGCGCAGCTTGCGCGCCGCCTCGAGCGCGGCCTCGTCGAAGCCGTGGCCCAGCCCTTTGGCGATGGTGGCTTCGCGGATCGACCCGTCGCGATCGACCACGATTTGCACCAGCACCGCGCCGACGAGCCCCTGCTTGCGGGCCTCGTCGGGATAGACAGGCTCCACGCGCTCGACGAGTTGCGGCGGCGAGAAGCCTTTGGGCAGCGCGTCTTGCGCGCCGGCGAGAGCTGGAATCAGGAAGACAGCGACGATGAACCAGCGGCGGCGAGCCGCGACTGC
>JANXXR010000143.1 GCA_025350525.1 Deltaproteobacteria bacterium | reverse complement strand
CGAGGCGCGCCGATGAAGCGGCTCATTCTCACCATCGCGGCACTGTGCGGCGCCTGCACCAGCGGCGCGCAGTACGCGCACGCGGTGGTGGCGCTGGTCGACGTCTCCGGCACCTACGCCGACCAGAAGCAGGAGGTGGTCAACGTCATCCAGCGCGGCCTGTTGCCCAGGCTGTCGCCGGGCGACACGCTGGTGCTCATCCGCATCGACGCCGAGAGCTACACGCGCAGCAACGTCGAAGCGAGCGTCAAGCTCGACCAGCGCCCCTCGAAGGCGAACGCGCAGAAGCTCGCCTTCGCCGGCCAGCTCGACGCCTTCGCGCGGCGCCCGGCGCGCGCCCCCCACACCGACATCCGCGGCGCAATGATGCTCGGCGCGGAGTACCTGCGCGAGACCGGCGCGGGCCGGCGGACCATGATCGTCTTCAGCGACCTGGAAGAGGACCTGCCGCGCGGCGTGAAGCGGGAGTTGGCCCCCGACGAGCTGTCCGGCGTGCGCGTCCTGGCCATGAACGTGAAGCGGCTCGCCGCCGACAACGCCGATCCTGCGGCCTACCGCCAGCGGCTCGGCGCCTGGGAGAAGCAGGTCACCACCCACGGCGCCAAGGAGTTCAAGGTGGTGCTCGAGCCTTCGAAGCTGGCCGACCTGCTCGACGAAGGATGAGGCGCGTCGTCCGGCGGCCAGGGCCCTTCGACGCCCGGCCGTCGGGCTAGGAGATGAGGTGGCTGGCGATGGCCGCGAGGCTCAGCCCCGCCATCGCGATCCAGAGGGCGACGCCCAGCGCCAGCGGCCGCGCGCCCACGGCGCGGATCGAGCTGCGGGTCAGGCTCGCGCCGATGAAGAAGAGCGTCAGCACCAGCGCCTGCCGGGCGACGCCGGCGACCAGGTGCCCCGCCTGCTGCAGGCCGGGGACGTAGGTGACCAAGGCCGCGGCGGCGAGGAAGCCCGCGATGAACCACGGCCGGCGCGCCATCCCTCGCGCCTCGCCGCCGCCCCCCTTGCGGTGGTGCCACTGCCCGACGGCGAAAGTGAGCGGCACGATCCAGAGAGCGCGCGCCAGCTTGACGGTGGTGGCGATCTCCACCGCCTTTCCACCCCACGCCACCGCGGCGCCCACCACTGAGCTGGTGTCGTGGATGGCGAGCGCGCTCCAGAGTCCGAACTGCGCGTCGGTCAGGCCCGCCGCGTGGCCGACGGGAGGGAAGACGAAGAGCGCGACGGCGTTGAGCAGGAAGACGGTGGCCAGCGCCACCGAGACCTCGTGCTCCTTGGGCCGCAGCACCGGCACCACCGCGGCGATGGCGCTGCCGCCGCAGATGGCGGTGCCGACGGAGATGAGCGTGCCGAGGTCGCGGCCGACGCGGAAGAGCCGGGTGAAGAGGCCGCCCAGGAGCAGCGCGGTCGAGATCCCCAGCACCGTGTAGAGAACGCCGTGCGCGCCGACCCGGGCGACCACGCGCAGATCCATTCCGGCGCCGAGGCCCACCACCGAGACGGCGAGCAAGTTGCTGGTCACCTTGCGGGTGCGGTCGAGGTACGGGTTGCCGAAGGCCAGCGCCAGCGCGAGGCCGAGCAAGAGCCCCAGCCCGGTGGAGACGAAGGGAAAGAGGCAGAGCACGGCTGCGGCAGGAAGCAAAAAATGCGCGACGCCGCGGGGACCGCGCACGGGGGCGGAGGTGGCCGGCGCTTCCATGCGACGGACGATGCCCAAGCTCCTCTCGAAAAGCACGCGTGAACTTTGGCCGGGTTCGCGGGCAACCGCCGCCGCGAACCTTTTGCAGCGGCCTCTGTCTCCCACGCGCAGAGAGGATCCGCATGCGGCCGCCGCTGTTCACTTTCCTGCTGCTCGCTGCGGGCGCTGCCGCCGCGGCGCCTCTCGACCTGCCCTCGGCCATCCGGCGTGCCCTCGTGCACAGCCCCGTCTTGCGGGCGGGGGCCTCGGCGGTGGAAGCGGCCCGCGACGACGCCGCCGCGGCCCGCGCCGCTCACCTCCCCACTCTCGAGTTGGGGGCGCGCGCGGTGAGGACCAGCGAGCCCGCCGGCGCCTTTGCCCTGCGCCTGGACGAGGGCCGCCTGGGCGCGGCCGACTTCGATCCGGCGCGCCTGAACGCGCCCGCCGCGGTGGGCGGCATTGGCCTCTCCGCGCTTCTCAACCTTCCCCTCTATTCGGGCGGCCGCGCCGGCGACGGCGAACGGGCGGCGCGCGGCCTCGCCCAGGCGGAGGAGCAGTCGCAGGAGCGGCGCAAGCAGCAGATCGCCTTCGCCTTGGTGCGGTCCTGGTTCGGGATCCGTGCCGCCGCGCAGGCGACGCTTCACGCGCAAGAGGCCGTGCAAGCCGCGCGGGACACGGAGGGCTTCGTGCGGGAGCGGGTGGCGCAGGGACTCTTGCTCGAGGCCGACGCCTTGCGCGCCACCGCCTTCCGCGCGGAGGCCGAGGCGCGGCTGGCGCAGGTGCGCGGGCTCCTGGGCTCGACGCGCGCGGCGCTGGAGATGCTCATCGGCGAAGAAGTGGACGCTGACGCCATCCCCGCCGGCGCCACGGAGAACGACGACGCGCTCTCCAGCATCTCCGAGGGAAACGCCGCACCGGACCGGCCCGATCTGCGCGCGGCCTCGCTGCGCTCCAGCGCGGCACAGGCGCAGGCCAGCGCGGCTTCCGGCGCGCTCTTGCCCGAAGTCTTCCTGCAGGCGAGCGCGCACACTCTCCGCTCCGCCCTCGACCAAGGGACCACCTGGACCGCGCTGGTGCTGGGCGCCCGCTGGGAGCTGTCGCTGGGAGCGGTGCACACCGCCTCGGCGGCCCGGGCGCGCGCCGCGGCTGCCGCCTCCTCGGCGCAGGCAGAGTCCGAGGAGGCGCGGCGGGAGGCGCAGGAGGCCCGCTTCACGCTGGACGCCGCCACCGCCCGCACCGCGGCGGCGCGTGAAGCCGTGGCCGCCTCGGAGTCGGCCCGCAGGCTGCGAAAGGCGCGCTACCTCCAGGGCCTCTTGCCCCTGACCGATCTGCTCGACGCGGAGCTCGCGCTCGCCAACTCCCAGGCCCTTCTGGTGCAGAGCCTGCTGGAAATCCGTCTCGCCCGCGCCTCCCTGCAGCTCGCGCGCGGGCAGGCCATCGAAGGAGTCCAGCCGTGAAGACGATGTTGCTCTCGCTCGCCTTGGCCGGCTGCTCGGCGCAATCGATCCTGAGCGCGCCTCCCGCGCTCCCCTCCGTCAAGGTCCACCTCGCCTCCGCCGCGACGGTGGGTCCAGCAGCGTTCGTGCCCGCCACGGTGCAGGCGGAACAGAGGGCGGCGCTCTCTACGCGGCTCGCGGCCCGGGTCCAGGAAGTCCTGGTCCACGAGGGCTCGCGCGTCGAAAAGGGCGCCGTGCTGGTGCGGCTCGACGACTCCGACCTGCGCAGCCAGCTGCGCGCGGCGCAGGCCGCCCTCGACGCAGCGCGCTCGCAGGAGCGGCGGCTCACGGTGCTGCAGGAGCAGCGCGCCGCGACGCCGAGCGAGCTGGAGACGGCGCACTCGCAGCGAGCGGCAGCACAGGCGCAGGTCGATGCGGCGCGGACGGCGCTCGGGTACTCCGGGCTTCGCGCGCCCTTCGCCGGCGTGGTGCGGACAAAGCTGCTCGCCGCCGGCGACCTCGCTGCCCCCGGCCAGCCGGTGCTCGAGCTCGAGGGCCTCGCCCTGGAATTGACCGCCACGCTTTCTCCAGTGGAAGCGGCGCAGCTGCACGCCGGCGCCTCGGTCGCTTTCGAAGCCAGCGGCTCGCCCGGCACGGCGCGGGTCACTGCCGTCTCCCCGGGCGGCGACCCCGTCTCGCACCGGACGCTGATCCGGGCGCGGGTGGTGGAAGCGCCGCCCGGCCTGCGCCAGGGCGACTTCGCCCGCCTCTCCCTGCCCGGCGCCGCCTCGAGCCGGACCTCGCTGCCGCGGACGGCGCTGGTCGAGCGCGGCGATCTCACCGGCGTCTTCGTCGCCCGCGAAGGTCGCGCCGAGCTGCGCTGGCTGGCGCTGGGCGACGAGTCGGTCACCTCCGTCTCCGTCCGCGCCGGGCTGCGTCCGGGCGAGCCGGTGATCGACAACCCGGGCGCGCTGCGGGACGGGCAGCCCATCGAGGTGGTCGATGGCCGCTGAAGCGCGGCTCGGCCTCGCCGGACGACTCGCCAGGACCTTCCTCAACAGCAGGCTGACGCCGCTCATCGTGGTGGCCTCCATCGTCGCGGGCCTGATCGCCATCTCCGTCACGCCCCGTGAGGAGGAGCCGCAGATCGTGGTCCCGATGATCGACGTGCTGGTGCCCTTCCCGGGCGCCTCGCCGCGCGAGATCGAGAGCCAGGTCACCACCCCGCTCGAGCGCAGGCTGTGGGGCATCCCCGGGGTCGAGTACCTCTACAGCTCGAGCCGGCCCGGCGCGGCGCTCCTCACCGTGCGCTTCCAGGTCAACGAACCGCTCGAGCCCAGCATCGTCAAGGTGCGCAAGGAGCTGGCGGCCCATCCGGAGGAGCTGCCGCCGGGCGCGCTGGCTCCGCTGGTCCGGCTCCTCACCATCGACGACGTGCCTTTCCTGACCTTGACTCTGCACGGCGGCGACCTGCCGGCGGGCGGGCTGCGCAAGCTGGCGGAGGAGACGGCGCGGGAGATCGCCGCGGTCAGCGCCACTGCGCAGGTGCAGGTCATCGGCGGGGCGCGCCGCCTGGTGCGCATCGAGCCCGACCCCGACCGCCTGCAGGCGCTGGGGCTCTCCATCTCCGAGCTGGTGGCGCCGCTGCGCGCCGCGGATGCCCAGCTCCCGGCAGGAGCCCTGATCGACGGCGGAACCCGCACCGTCCTCGAGACCCGCGGCTTCGTCCGCTCGGCGGCAGAGCTGCGGCGGCTCCTCGTCGCCACCCGCGCCGGACGCCCCGTCTGCCTCGAGGACGTGGCCCGCGTCACCGACGGCCCCAAGCCCGAGCCGGGCGTGGTGCTGGTGGCGCGCAAGGGCGAGGCGGGCTTCGAGCAGGCCGTCACCATCGCCGTGGCCAAGCGCGCGGGCGCCAACGCCACCGCGCTCGCGGACGAAGTGCTTTTCAAGATTCACGCCCTGCGCGGCCGGCTCATCCCCGGCAGCGTCCAGGTCCAGGTCACGCGCAACTACGGCGAGACCGCCGGGGAGAAGTCGAGCGAGCTGATCGAGCACCTGCTCATCGCCACGCTCTCGGTGATCGCGCTCATCCTCCTCGCCATGGGCTGGCGCTCGGCGGCGGTGGTGGCGGTGGCCGTGCCGGTGACCCTGGCCCTGACGCTGCTGCTCACCTGGCTGCTCGGCTACACGCTCAACCGGGTCACCCTCTTCGCGCTCATCTTCTCCATCGGCATTTTGGTCGACGACGCGATCGTGGTGGTGGAGAACATCCACCGCCACCTGCACCTGCCCGGCCCTCGCAAGAGCCTCGCGCGCACGGTCGTCGACGCGGTCGATGAGGTCGGCAATCCGACGATCCTGGCGACCTTCGCGGTCATCGCCGCCATCCTGCCGATGG
>JANXXR010000096.1 GCA_025350525.1 Deltaproteobacteria bacterium | reverse complement strand
GCGCTCTCCGAGATCTTCGGCCCGTTTCTGGGCTTGCTCGCCTGCGGCTCCATCCCCATCACGCTCGTCTTCATGAGCAAGCACTTCAAGCTGAGAACCCGCGAGCTCGAGCTCGAGGCCGAGCTGCATGGGCGCGACTCGCAGGCCCGCCTGCAGGCGATGGACACGCGGCTCTCCGCCATGGAAGGCGCGCTGGGCTCCCTGGTGCAGGCCATCTCGCGACGGCAGGACCTGCTGCCGCCTCTCGATGGGCCGCCGCAAAGGGCGGAGCTTGGCGAGGGAACGCGGCCGCCGTCGCTCACCCAGATCAAGTAATCATCCGGCTCGATCCCCGGCCAGCCGGAGCTTAGGGCTGGGCCTCAGGCCTTGGCGATCGCCGCCGTCTCCTCCGGCGAGAGCGTGATCCGGCGCGCGTCCCAGTTCTCCTCCAGGTGCGCGACGGAACTGGTGCCCGGGATCGGCAACATCACCGGCGAGCGCGCGAGGAGCCAGGCCAAGGCGATCTGCGAGGGCGAGGCGCCGTGCTCCTGCGCAATCGTCGTTAGGACCGGCTTCTGTTGGCCGACGTTGCCCACCGCCAGCGGGAAGAACGGCAGGTAGGCGATGCCCCGCGCGGCGCAGAGCTCGAGCACCGCCTCGGGCGACTCGACCTCGGCGTGGGTGGCCTTGGCCAGCATCCCGCCGCCCCCGGAGACGTTGAACATGTTCTGCACGGCGACGATGGGCGCGCGCTGCAGCACCTGCTCGACCTCCCTCGCATTCACGTTGCTCAACGCCAGGTGGCGGATCTTGCCTTCGGCCTGCATCGCCAGGAGCGCGTCGAACGACTCCATCAGCGGCACCCGGGAGCCGGGCATGTAACGCAGGTGCACGACGTCGAGGCGCTCGAGGCGCAGCGTGCGCAGGTCGTCCTCGGCGCCCTGGCGCAGCTCCTCCGGGCGGGCCGCGGGCGCCCAGCCCTTGTTGGGCAGTCGCTTGCCGCCGAGCTTGGTGGCGATGACCAGGTGTTTCGGGTACGGGTGCAGCGCCTCGGCGATGAGCCGGTTGGAGACGAACGGGCCGTAGTACCAGGCGGTGTCGATGAAGTTGATGCCCAGCTCCACCGCTCTGCGGAGGAGCTTGCGGGCGCCCTCGGGATCGGCGGGCTCTCCCCAGACGTCCTTGCCGGGGAGGCGCATGGCGCCGTAGCCGAGGCGCTGCACCACGAGGTCGCCGAGGCGGATGGTTTCCGGGGGATGGGCGTAGCCGTCATGACGGGCGGGAGGAATCATGCAGCCACTCTACGGAGCGAGCGCGCGCGCCGCTTGCCGATGTTCCCGGATTCGACTGGCTCAGTGCAGGTACCAGAGCAGGTTGAAGCGAACCCCATAGACGCTGGAGACGTCGTCGGGGATGCCCGGCAGGTTGGGAACGTTGTGCCAGGTGACGAAGAACTCGGGGCTGAACGAGAACCACGGCGTGATGCGCGCATCGTAGGATAGCCCGCCCGCAAGGGCCAACCCGGTGGGCCCCGCCGAGCGATCGGCGGCGATGGTGTTGTAGGTGAGCCCTCCAAATCCAACTCCGAAGTTGACGTTGAGGCCGTTGCCGGAGCGGTCGCCGACCAGCAGCGTTTGGGCGCGCACCGTCCAGGTCCAGGAGCCGACGCTGTCCCCTCTATAGGTGCTGCCTGCGTCCGCGTTGAAGTCCATGAACATCTGGAAGCGGTCGGAGAAGCCGTAGCCCAGCCGGAAGTCGATGTCGCCCGCGCCGACCCGCGCGCGTCCTTGATTCGAGAGGTAGAGCGAGCCGCCGCCCAGCCCGAAGGAGACGAGCAGTCCCTCGCGCGCCTGGGGCTCATAAGCTCGGCCGTAGCCAGGCGAATAGGAGCGCCGCATCAGAGCTGGCTGCGCTTGGGACGGGGCCAGCGTCCCGCCGCGCGCCGGCTCGCTGGCGGCGCGGCTCGCGACGGGGAGCGCAAGCAGCAGCGCGGAAGTGAGGCAGCCATCTTGATTGGGGTCACGAGAGTTGGACGGGAGCGCGCGCCGCCGATTCATTGGCCGGGCAGCATTGAAACGGAATTGCAATGGTCACTGCTCAGGGATCGTCCTCCTGCTCCGGCGCGAGGGCCGCGTGGACGAGGTAGCGGCGGTGCGTCTTCCGCGAGCGGGCCTCGAATCGATGCAGGAGCGCGCGCAGCTCATCCACCAGGGCCGCGGCATCGGCCCGGCTCAGCCGCAGCTCCATCCACAGCTCGGCGGTCGAAGCGCGGGAGCCGGCCTCACGGACGAGGCGCATGCGAGGGCCCTTGCCGTCGTGGGAGTAGATCGCGCCCCGCAGCGTGCGGGAGAGGCTGCGCGCCAGGAGTTCGCGCAAGCGCGAGTTCAGCCCGGCGCCCAGCTCCGCGCCCATCAGCTCGGCCGGCACGAAGAAGGCCCGCGCCGTCGCGCGGTAGTACTTGATGGGCGCCCCGGCCCTTTTCTCCTGCCGTTCAATCCGCACCAGGCCCAGCCGCAAGAACTTGCGGAGGTGGTGGTGCAGCAGATTGAGCGGGGTCTCCGTCAGGCTCGCGAGTTGGCTGAGCGACCGCTCCTGATCGATGAGCGAGAGCAAAATCCTCCGCTGGCGAGGGACGGCAAACACCGCCGCGGCCCGCGCATCGACGATGTTGGCGCTCTCCCGCATGTTGGCCTCTCCCGGGTGTTCGCAGCCTGGCTGGAAGTCTTGTTCAACCGGAAGGCTTACCATTGAACATGGAAGACCGCTCTTGATGCGGCTTCCCCAGAAGGAGAAGCGAATGAACCTGTTCCTTTGGCAGAGATTCGGTGCGGCGGCGGTAGCGATCCTCCTTGCACCCACCGCTGGAGTCGCGCCACCCGGCGGCACGCCGCTGCAGAGGTGCGTCGCGGCCGAGGCGCGCAAGCTCGACTTCGCAGGCGTGGTCTCGGTCGCGCAGCCGCAAGGGACGACGATCTCCGCCCACGGCGTCCTGGGAGAGCCCGGCAGTCCGGCGACGGGAGCAGAGACCCGCTTCAACCTGGCCTCGGCGGGCAAGATGTTCACCGCGGTGGCGGTGGCCCAGCTCGTCGACGCCGGCAAGGTCCGTCTCGACGAGCCGATCGGTCTCCGCGTAACGGGGCTGACTACGCAGGCCGCCGCCGTGACCGTTCGCCAACTGCTGACCCACAGCTCCGGCCTCGGCAACTTCTTCACGCCGGACAACCTGCCGGCCATCGAGAAGGCCCGCACCCTTTCGGACCTGCTGCCCCTGGTCGCGGCGGATAAGCCCGCCTATCCGCCCGGTACGCAATTTCAATACTCCAATACCGGATTCTTGCTCTTGGGCATCCTCATTGAACGCGCTTCGGGCCAGAGCTATGGCCAATACCTCGATGAGCACGTCTTCAAGCCCGCGGGAATGGTGGCGAGCGGGCTGGACCCCGGCCCGGCTGCCACGCAGGCCGTCGGCATGAGCCGGATGCATGAGGGCCCCAAGGGACCGCTCCGGTCCGCGCGGGAGGCGGCGCTCCACGGCAATCCGGCCGGGGGGAGTTACGCGACCGCACCCGATCTGCAGAAGTTCTTCGCAGCCCTGCTGGGCGGACGGCTGACGAGCGCGGCCGTACTAAAAGATTTCAGCTCCTCGCAGATCGTGGCGGCCCCGGCAAAGGGCGCAATGCCCCAGCTCGATTACGGCTTCGGATTCGGGGTGGGCGCTTTCCAGGGGCATCGCTGGTTCGGGCACAACGGGGGCGCGCCCGGTGTGAACGTGGAGGCAGCGGCCTATCCCGACGATCACATCGCGCTGATCGTCCTCTCCAATCGAGACCCGCCCGCCGCGAGCAGCCTGTTCCGCAAGCTGCGCGCGGCCCTCTTTGATCCCGAGGTCCTGAAGTCGTGCGCCGCCGAAGCGCCCGCGCCTCGATGACCGCGTCCACACAATTGCTAATGGTTGGCTAACGGCGCAGGAACACGCCCCGGGGTCTGGCCTCCGTAGACTACCTGTATCGGAGGATCACATGACTCGTGTTCAAATCGTCTCGCTCGCAGCCCTCTTCATCGCCGGCTGCGGGAGCGCAGCCAGCCCGATTTCACCTTCTCCCGCGGCCAGCGGCGCCGCAACGGCCGCCACAGACGCAGGCGCGACCTTCGCGGGCCATCCGCCCTCGGCGGAGGACATCGCCGCCTGCACGGGCAAGGCAGTCAACGCCGCCTGCGCGGATGTCGTCGATGGAGGCGACCCCGGAACCTGCGCTCTCGCCGCCGACGGCACCACGCTGTTCTGCGCCGAGGCGCACGGCGGCCCCGGCGGCGCCTGGGTTCCCTCTGCGGAGGACGTCGCGTCGTGCAGCGGAAAGGCGGTCAATGCGGTCTGTACCGACGTCGTAGACGGAGGCAACCCCGGCATCTGCCAGCTGGCCACGGACGGCGTCACACTCGCCTGCCGCGAGGCCAACGGCGGCCACGGCCACCACTAGGCGCTCATTAAGGCTGGACACTCCGCTGGCGGCCCGCGCTCGCCACCCCGAAGCCTCATGGCTTCCAGCGCGGGTGCGCCAGCACCACCGAGGTCTCGACCTGCCGCTCGGGGATGCTCCAGAACTTTCGCAGCAGCCGCTCGATCTCCGGACGCGAGAGCAGCCGATAGCCATTCCTTTGATAGAACTTGACCGCCCAGGCCGCCGCTTCCCAGGTGCCGATCAGGATCGGCTTGGTGGTGGTGGCTTCCAGGTTCTTGAGCAGCTTCTCCCCGATGCCTTTGCGGCGGTCCCGGGTCCGCACGTAGGCGTGCCGGATGAGCATCACCTCTCCACGGTCCTGGATGCCCATCACCCCGACCAATTCGCCGCCCGACTCGCAGCCGCGGAATTCGATGCCCGCCGCCATCTCCGCTTCCAGCTCGGCGAGCGGCATATAGGGCTCGTGCCAGCGGTCGGCGGGAATCACGCCTCGATAGGCCTGCGCCGCGTCGTTGATGATCGCGAACATCGCCGGAGCGTCGCGCGGGCCGCAGGCACGGATCGTCAGTTCCTCATCCATCTTTGACCTCACCGGGCTGGCGGCGTCCCCACCTCCACCGTCATACCCTCTACAAAGGCAGCGCTGGCGATCTTCGCCACCGCCTCGTTGCCCTGCAGGCCGCTGGAGATCTCGATGGTCGGCCCGTTGTCGCGCTCGATCACCACCGCGACCAGGTGCAGCTTGTGCTCGCCGTCCACCACCGCCACGCGCTGGCCGCGGGCGTCGTTGATGAGCGCCGTCGAGGGCAGCTCGAGGACGTGGTGCGGCGACGGCAGCGTCAGCGCAACCTGCGCGTACATCCCGGGCAGCAGCGCGCCGTCCGTGTTGGGTACGCGGATCTCGGTGGTCATGGTGCGCGTCGAGGCGTCAAGCTCGCCGGCGGAGCGCATCACCTCGCCGGCGAAAGTCCGCCCCGGATATTCGCGCAGGGTGACGTTGCCGGAGACGCCGGGACGCACCGAGGGCGCGACGTCCTGCGGAACCTGCACGAAGACCCGCGCCGGATCGAGCGCGGCGATGCGGAAGAGCGGCTGGCTGTTGCCCGCCGTCACCAGCGCGCCGACTTCGACGGTGCGCTGGGTGATGGTCCCCGCGAAGGGCGCGGTGATCCGCGAGAAGGCCTTGAGCTGGCCGAGCCGGCCGATGTTGGCCTGCTGGGCGGCGACGTTGGCGGTTGCCACGTCCACGTTGGCGTCGCCCACCTGCGCCTGCGCCTGGCTCTGCTCGAGATCGGCGCGAGAGAGCACGCCCGAGGGCGCGAGGCGCCTGGCGCGGGCGAGGTTGGCGTGGGCGAGATCGCGGTTGGCCTTGGCCAGGGTCAGCGAGGCGCGGGTCTGCATCAGCTGCGCCTGCGCCTGCGAGAACTCCTGATCCAGCTCGGGCGTCTCGATCTCGGCGAGGACCTGGCCCTTCTTGACCTTGTCGCCCATGTCGGCCCGCCACGCCCGCACGAAGCCGCTGGCCCGCGCGAAGAGGACGGTTTCTTGAAGGGGCTGCACGGTGCCGGGAAGCGCCAGCGCGCGGTCGCTCGCCCCCACCTTGGGCGTGACGGTCTCGACGCGCACGAGCGCCCGCTGGGAGCTCTCGACCGACGCGGCGAGCGCCCGGCGCTGTCCACGGCGCGGCAGGTAGCCGAAGCCGAACGCCAGGACGCCCGCCACGGCCAGGATCGCCGCGACGGTGAGGAGCCGCCGCTTCGACACCACCTGGGCCGAGGGCAAGACGAAGCCGAGGTTGGGCCCGGTGGCCGGCGCGTCCACGGGGCGCTCTCTTTCTGCCGGCGAGCTCATACCTGCTCCAGTTCCTGATCGACCGCGGTGGGCGCCTTGCGCCGCAGGATGCTGTACATCACCGGCACGAAAAACAGCGTGGTCAGCGTGGCGAGCGAGAGCCCGCCGATGACCGCGCGGCCGAGCGGCGCGTTCTGCTCGCCGCCTTCGCCCAGCCCCAGCGACATGGGCAGCATGCCCAGGATCATGGCCAGCGCCGTCATGATGACTGGACGCAGCCGCGTCATGCCCGCGGCCAGCGCCGCCCTGGTGGCGTCGAGGCCGGCGACGCGCATGTCGTTGGCGAAGGTCACCACCAGGATGCTGTTGGCGGTGGCCACGCCCACGCACATGATCGATCCCATCAGCGCCGGAACGCTCAGGGTGGTGTGCGCGAGGAAGAGGATCCAGGCGATGCCGGCCAGCGCGCCCGGCAGCGCCATCAGGATCACCAGCGGGTCGAGCCAGGACTGGAAGTTCACCACCATCAACAGATACACGAGCAGGATCGCGAAGAGCAGCCCGAACGCCAGGCCGCGGAAGGACGACTGCATGCTCTCGGCCTGGCCCTTGATCTGCACGGTGGTCCCGCGCGGGAAGGACGGCTTGAGCTCGTCGACGATGCGCTGCACGCGGTCGGCCACCGAGCCCAGATCGGTGCCCTCGACGTTGGCCTGCACGTCGTAGGTCCGCGCCACGTTGTAGTGGGTGATGTTCACCGGCCCCGAGGTGCGCGAGATGGCGGCCACGTTGGAGAGCAGCTGCGGGGTGCCGGTGCCGTTCGAAAGCGGCAGGGTCTTCATCGCGTCGATGGAGTCGATGTCGTGCTGGGGCGTCTGCACCGCCACCAGGTACTGCACGCCGCGCTTGTCCAGCCAGTACGTCGGCGCCACCACCGCGCTGGAGGCGAGCGCCACCAAGAGGTCGCTGGCGATGTCGCGCTCGGTGAGCCCGACCTGTCCCGCCATGGTCCGATCGACGTCGATGCGCAGCGCAGGCTGCTTGGGCACCTGCGCCAGGTGCACGTCGGCGGCGCCGGGCACGTCGACCACGCGCTGGGCGATCTGCTTGGCCACCTGGTAGGTCGCCTCCTCGTTGCCGATGGCGCCGATCACCTGGACGTCGATGGGCGCGGGCAGCCCGAAGTTGAGCACCTGCGTCGAGATGTCGGGCGCGAGGAAGAAGAAGGTCTGCTCCGGGAAATTGGCATGCAGGGTTGCCCGCAGCTTGCGCAGGTAATCCTGGGTGGGAAGGTGGTCGGGCTTGAGCGCGATGAAGATCTCGCCGTCGGCGGCGGAGATGAGCGCGCCCTCGCTCAAGGAGAGGTTCAGGCCGCTGTAGGGAATGCCGATGTTATCGAGCATGGTCTGGATCTGGTCCTTGGGGATCACCTGCCGGATGGCGTCCTCGATCTGGACGAACTTGCGCTCGGTCTCCTCGATGCGCGTCCCGGGCACGCCGCGCACGTGCAGCTTGATCAGGCCCGCGTCCACCGAGGGAAAGAAGTCGCGCCCCACCAGCGGCAGGAGCGAGAGCGAGGCGGCGACGAAGAGGGAAAAGCCGATGACCACCGCCTGCCGCCGCTCGAGCGCCCAGGCGAGCAGCCCGCCATAGCGGATGCGCAGCCGCTCGAATCCGCGCTCGAAGGCGGCGACGAAGCGCGAAGGCGGAATGTCGTGCCCCTCCAGGTGGCGCACCGCTTCGGCGGCCATCAGGTAGTGCATCATGGTCGGCACCAGCGTCCGCGAGAGGAAGTACGAGGTCAGCATGGCGAAGACCACCGCCAGCGCCAGCGGCACGAAGAGCGACTTGGCCGACCCGCTGATGAACACCACCGGCACGAAGACGATGCAGATGCAGAGCGTCGAGACCAGCGCCGGCGTGGCGATCTCCGAGGCGCCGTCGAGGATGGCCCGGAGGATGGGCTTTTTCTGCGCCATGTTCCGGTGGACGTTCTCGATCTCCACGGTGGCGTCGTCCACCAGAATGCCGACGGCCAGCGCCATGCCTCCCAGGGTCATGACGTTGAGCGTCTCGCCCAGCCAGGCGAGGATGATGATGGAGACGAGGATGGAGAGGGGAATGGAGACGATGACGATGAGCGTGCTCCGCCAGCTGCCGAGGAAGACCAGCAGCATCAGCGCGGTCAGCCCGGCGGCGATGAGCGCCTCCTTGACCACGCCCTCGATCGAGGCGCGGACGAAGATCGACTGATCGAAGAGCAGCGCGACCTTCAGCTCCTTGGGAAGCCGCGCCAAAGTGGCCGGCAGGACGTCGCGCACGTGGCGGACGATGTCCAGGGTGCTGGCGCTGCCCTGCTTCAAGATGCTCATCAAGACCGACCGCTGGCCCTCGACGTGGACGATGTTGGTCTGCGGCGAGTAGCCGTCGCGGACGTGGGCCACGTCGCGCACGTAGACGGTGGTGCCCTTGACGACCTTGACCGGGATGGACTCGATCTGGGCCAGGAGATCGGGGCTGGCGTTGAGGACGATGGGGTATTCGCTGGAGCCGATCTTGGCCGTGCCGGTGGGGACGATGACGTTCTGCTGGCCGAGGGCGTTGTTGACGTCGCGGGGCGAGAGGCCCCAGGCGAAGAGCCGCTGCGGATCGATGTCGATCATGATCAGGCGCTGCTTGCCGCCGTACGGATAGGGGATCTGCACGCCCTGGACGGTGGCCATGTCGGCGCGAACGAAGTTGATGCCGTAGTCGAAGAGCTGCTGCTCGCTGAGCGTGTCGCTCTCGAGGGCCACCTGCAGGATGGGCACGTTGGAGGCGCTGTAGCGGATGATGAGGGGCGGCGAGGTGCCCGGCGGCATCTGGCGGATGGCGGTCTGCGAGACCGCCGTCACCTGCGCGGTGGCGGCTTCGATCTTGGCGCCCGGCTGGAAGAAGATCTTCACCACCGCGACGCCCGTCAGCGACTGGCTCTCGACGTGCTCGATGTCGTTGACCACGGTGGTGAGGAAGCGCTCATAGTTGTTGATCATCCGCTTCTCCATCTCCTCCGCCGAAAGGCCCGAGTAGTTGAAGATGACGGAGATGACCGGGATGTCGATGTCGGGGAAGATGTCGGTCGGCATCCGCGCGATGGTGAGCACGCCCACCAGCACGATGAGCATCGACATCACCACGAAGGTGTAGGGGCGCTTGAGCGCCATGCGGACGAGCCACATCATCGGCGGAGCCTGCTGCGGGAAGACGGTGGCGTCGGCAGGGGGGCGGTGGGCATCGGGAGGACGTTCATCGGCCGTCGTCGCCGCCAACGCAAGCCGAAGTGCGCCATGACCTCGCATTTCTAACCGCGCGGGCTCCGCGTCGCCCGCCCGCGGCCCGCTCGGTCAGGGGTCAGCGAATCCCGAGCTTCCGGGTCAGGGGCAGCTGTGGAGGCTGAGCACCAGCGGCGGCAGCGGCGCCTGGCCGAAGTTGAAGGCGCCGAGCAGATCGTTGGCCTGCCCGTCCTGCGCCGCCGGGTCGCGATCCGAGAGCGGAGGCGCCCCGAAGATGCGCTCGATGAAGCGGGGCACCGACGCCTGCTCCGCCTGCTCGTGAAAGATGAACCCCGGCCGCGCATAGGGCGAGATCACCAGCAGCGGCAGGCGAAAGCCCAGGCCATAGGGATGCGCGGCGTCGCAACCATATTGGCGCGGCGGGGCCACGTGATCGACCCAGCCGCCGAAGTCGTCCATGGTGAAGAGGATGGCGATATGGTTCCAATAGGAGCTCTTCATCAATTGATTGATATATCCGACCGTCCAGTTCTCCCCGCTGCAGACGCTGCCCACGGCCGGGTGCTCGTCGGCCAGATCCTGGTTCACCACCCAGGAGACGTCGGGCAAGGTGCCATTGGCGATGTCCTTGCCGAGCTGGGTGACGTTGACGACGTTCTTCCAGCGGTCGCTGTTGCGGATGGGCTTGAAGGCGTCGAACATCGACCACGGCTCGGGGTCGAGGCCATAGAAGTCGGTGCCATAGAACTTCCAGGTCACTCCGGCGGGCAGGACGTCGGGCACCGAGGGGGCGTCGAAGCAGGGCGCCACCTCGGCGGTCTTACAGGTGCCGCCCTGGAGGATGGAGACGGTGTCGCCTTTGGGCTGGTCGCAGCCCCAGTTCAGGCTGGAAGGAATATGCGAGGGCGGATTGCCCACCGCCCAGCCCGCCTGCGCCGCCAGCAAGAAGGCGTGGCCGGGAAAGCTGGGGCCCAGCACGTTGGCAAAGAAGCGATCGCCCAGCGTATAGGTTCGCGCATACTTCCAGTAATTGGGGATATCGCTTTCGGCATATTGCGCCCAGGCCAATCGATCGCCGCTCACGTCCGATCCGGCGACGCCTTCCCAGCCATTCATCTGGCCGCCCGCCCAGTCGGCGAGGGCGCACCCGTGCTCGTGGCAGAGATCGCGCGGCGTCGAGTCGGGAGCGTGCGGGCAGCTGAACGAGGTCCCATCCTTGAGATGGCAGGCGGTGGTTCCGTCCGCGCCCGGAAACGACCCGAAGTAGTTGTCGAAGGTGTGGTTCTCTTTGACGAAGACCACCACGTGCTCGATCGGATAGCGGCTCTTGGGCTTGCTCGAGCAGGACGCGAGCAAGAGCAGGCCCAGCGCGGAGCGTCGCAGAGAGCGCGTCATCGGACCTGCGAGAATCGCACAGGTCAGGCTGCGGCGCGGAAGATCTCCACGGCGGCGCGCCCGGGGCCGCGGCCCATCTCGCGCAGCCAGCCCAGGTTTCCGGCGAGCGCGTTCCACAGGGTGGGCTCGGCGCTGTAGGCGATGCCATGATCCGCGCAGGTCTCCTCGACGATGGCCGAAACCGCCGGGTAGTGCACGTGGCAGATGCGCGGAAAGAGGTGGTGCTCGATTTGGAAGTTGAGCCCGCCCAGGTACCAGGCGAGGACCCTGCTGCCGCGGGCGAAGTCGACGGTGGTGGCGACTTGGTGCTCTGCCCAGCCCGCCTGCATCTCACCGCCCGCGCCCGCCTCGGGAAAGCCGGCGCGGCCGACGCAGTGGGCGAGCTGGAAGACCACCGAGGTCACGACGCCCAGCGTGGCCACGCCCAGTAGCCAGAGCGGGACGAGCTTCCAGGTGGGGTGGAGGACCAGCGGCACCACGAAGGCCCAGGTCACGAAAGCCACCTTGCCGCCCACCGCGCTGAACAGCGCCCAGCCGCGCGGGGCCGCGAAGCGGTGCGCGCCGATCTTGCCGCTGGCCAGCTCGCGGGTGTCGTCGAGGAACCACCACTTGAGCGGAAAGACCGCGTAGAGGATCCAGATGTAGAGGTGCTGGAAGCGGTGGAAGGGGAGCCACTGCTGCGACGGCGCCAGCCGCAGCATGGTGCTCGCCTCGATG
This sequence comes from Deltaproteobacteria bacterium, assembly GCA_025350525.1. Lineage (GTDB taxonomy): Bacteria > Myxococcota > Myxococcia > Myxococcales > 40CM-4-68-19 > 40CM-4-68-19. The sequence continues at coordinate 2,459 of JANXXR010000096.1, read as the reverse complement.
TCGGTGTCGAACCCGGCGATGTTCGTATAGGTGTGGTGCAGGATATTGTGCTTGTGGCGCCAGACGTGCGAGCTCGCGCCCAGCAGGTCCATGCTGAAGCCCATGGCGCTGTTGAGCCGCGGGCCCTTCGCGTAGCTGCCGTGGTTGGCGTCGTGCATGACGCCGAAGCCGATGCCGGCCATGGCGAGGCCGATGGAGATGGTGAGGAGCGCGGCCAGAAGCGGGCCCACCGGCGCGAAGAGCGCCAGCGCATACGAGGCGGCCAGCCACGCAACCAAAATAGCCGTCTTGCGCCGGATGGCCCAGCCGCCGTGCAGCTCGCGCCCGGCGTCGTCGAAGTACGCCTGCACGCGGGCCTTGAGGTCTCTGTGGAAGAGGCTTCCGGAGAGGAAACGGACAGGGGCGGTCGCCATCATCAGGGCGGTAACCTAGCCAACGCAGGTCATGGCGACGTAACGGCGCGATTGATTCAGGGCCGGTAGTGCGGGACGGCCAGCGCGGTGACGTGCCCGTTCTGGTTGCCGAAGAGGATGAGCCCCCTGCCGACCGTGGGCGCGGCGAAGACGGCGGAGCCCGGATCGAAGGTCCGCAGCGAGGCGCCGGTCGAGGCGTCGAGGATTTCGATCCATCCCTTCTTGAAGTCGAGGCTGGACGACTCGACCACCAGGATCTCGCCCACCGCCGCGACGGCGGCGATGACGTAGCCGGGCGTGACGTGCTTCCATTTGGTGGCGCCGCTGCCCGGCTCGAAGGCCAGCACCGAGCCCGGCTCGCCGGCAGGAGTGATTCCGCCCGCCGCGTAGAGCGTGCCGTTGGCGAAGGTGGGCGAGACGATGCTGCCCTGCCCGGCCACGGGGTCGCCCACCTTGTTGGGGTCGGCGGGATCGACGCTCTGCGCGAGCCGATAGCGCCAGACGGGGCCGGCGGCGAGGTTGCGCCGATCGAGCACGTAGAGCCAGCCATCCTTGCTGGCCGCGGCCACGAGCGGCGTGCCGTCGACGGCGGCGAAGAGCGTAGGCGAGGCGCCGAAGTCGGCGTCGGTGAGCGGCGTCGGATTCTGCCAGTGCGAGACGACCGAGAGGTCCGAGGCCTTGAAGGCGACGATGGCCTGGGAGAGCGGCTCGGTGCCGCCGTTGGCGTTGAAGACGTCGCCGGTGCTGGCGTAGACGAGGCCCGCCGGCTCGTCCACCGAGATGCTGGACCAGACGGGAGTGCCGGTCTGACCCGGGTCCACCAGGGTCCTCAAGCTGGAGGCGCCGGAGGCGAGGTCCACCGCCACGATGCGCCCGGGGATGTAGCCGCAGGTCTTGTCCGACGACGCGGCCACGCACATGAAGAGCTTGCCCAGCGCGACCGACACCGCGGGCGAGGACACCAGCTGCTCGCCGTTGCCGCTCGGGGTCGGGTTGGCGATGGCCGAGGCCCAGACCGTGCTGCCGTCGCTCTTGCGCAAGGCGTAGAGGTGACCGTCGGGAGAGGCGGCGTAGACGAGATCGCCCACCACCGCGACCGAGGCCCAGAAGCCCGTCTTCTGCGGGACGTCGCAGCTGGTGGTGATGGCGAGGTTCAGGTCGCGCGACCAGAGCTGCTGGCCGGTGGCGGCGTCGAGGGCGACCACGCGGCCGGTGTATGCGGTGGTGAAGACGGCGACGCCGCCCGAGAGGATCGGCTGGGTATAGACGTATTGGCCGAGCTCGGCGGTCCAGAGCGGGGTCAGGTTGGCCACCTCGCTCTTTGCAAACGTCCCGGGGTTCAGCGAGGTGCCGGTGATGCCGTAGCGATACTGCGGCCAGTCGCCTCCGCCGGCAGCCGGGGGGCCCGCGTCGGGAGGAGATCCACCGTCGGGCGCGCCTGCGTCTGGAGAAGATCCGGCGTCGGGCGCGCCTGCGTCCGGAGGAAGTCCCGCGTCGGGAGGAGATCCACCGTCGGGCGCGCCTGCGTCGGGAGGAGACCCGGCGTCGGGCGAGCCCGCGTCCTTGGGAGATCCACCGTCGGGCGTGACCGCGTCGGAGGGAGAGCCCGCGTCCGGCGTGCCGGCGTCGGGGGCGCCCGGAGATCCCGAGCCCGAGATGACGGTGCCCGGCGCCGTGCGCGCCGAGCCGCCTCCGCACCCCGAGAGCGCCATCAGGCACAGGACGGTGAAAGACCAGACAACGCGCATGCGAACGCCTCAGCCACGGACCGCCGGCTGGAAGTTGTGCACGACGCGCCGGGAGTGGAAGCGTGGGCTCGCCCGCCGGCTTCAGGAGCAGAGGGTGACGAGCGCGGGCTGGCCCTGGCTTCCCAGCAGCACCGCGCGCTGTCCAAAGGCGCGACCGCGCGCGAGCGCCTCGTCGCGGGGAATCCCCAACGCCAGGACACTCAACTCCGTCCAGTCGCCCGCGTCGCCGACACCCTGGCCGTGGAAGAGGCGGTAGCGGCCTGAGAGCTCGCGCAAGAGCGCGGCCTGCCGCCGCTCG
>JANXXR010000054.1 GCA_025350525.1 Deltaproteobacteria bacterium | reverse complement strand
GCCCCCCCGCCCCCTTTCCCGGACGCTGGGGTTATATTGTCCGCAGCAAGAGGAGGGCGGGGGGGCGGGACCGTTCGAAATCAGGAGCCCTGGCCGCGGGGGGAGGTCCTGTCCGCGGCCCCCTCTGAAAAAAAATTAATTTTTTTTAGAGGGTCTCCGGCGGGGCGGCGTGGGAGTGGGACTGGTAGTCCCGCCCGAAGCGGCGCTCGATCTCGGCGGTCCCCCACTCGGCCACCACCGGGCGGCCGTGGGCGCAGCGGGCGCCGTAGTCGGTGTCGTCGAGGGCGTCGAGCAGCGCCTGGGCCTCGCCGGCGGCGAGCAGGTCGTGGGCGCGGACGCTGGCGTGGCAGGCAGCGCGGGCAAAGAGAGCATCGCGCAGGCGCTCCAGGGATTCGCCGCGGCCGTGGGCGTCGAGCTCCTCGGCGAGGTCGGTGAGGAGCGACCCCAGCGCGCCCTCGTCCAGCTTCTCCAGCGCCCGGGGCAGCGACTTGATCAGCGCGCTGTTGCCGCCGAAGGCCTCGACCTCGACGCCGATCGACCGCAGCACCTCCGCCGCCTCCCCGACCCGCGCTGCGGCCGCGGCCGGAAGCTGCACCAAGTGCGGAACCAGCAGCGGCTGCACCGGCTGCGCCTGCCGCTGGCGCAGGCGCTGGTAGTTCATCCGCTCGTGCGCGGCGTGCTGGTCCACCAGCACCAGCCCGCGCTGCCCTTCGCAGACCAGGTAGGTCCGGTGCAGCTGGCCGAGATAGCGCAGCCCGCGAAAGTACCCGGGGCGCGGCAGCAGGTCCGGCTGGCGAACGCTGTTCACTTCCGCGGAGAGCGCTGGTGAGCGCTGTTCACCAGCGGCCGGCATCGACTGCCCGTAAGCCGCGAGCGCCTCGGCGACCCGCTGCGTGTGCGGGGGCAGCGGGTAGCCGCGGGAGGCATCGACCGCCGCGACGCCGTGCGGAAGCCAGTCGCCCCGCGACAAGAGCGGCGTCAGCGCCGAGTAGATGGCGTCCCAGGCGGCGCGCGGCTCGGCGAGGCGGACTTCGGCCTTGGCGGGGTGGACGTTGACGTCCACCTCGGCGGGCGGCACCTCGAGGAAGATCAGGGCGCCCGGGTAGCGCCCATGCGGCATCAGCTCGCCATAGGCGCGCAGCACGGCGTGGGTCAGCGAGCGATCGCGGATGGCCCTGCCGTTGACGAAGAGCCAGACGTTGCGCGCGCTGCCGTACTCGATGGCCGGCGAGACGGCGAGGCCCCGCGCACGAATTCCGCGCGCCTCGCCGCTGAAGGCGATGAGCTGGCCGCGCACCTCGCGGCCCAGCGCCTCCTCGGCCCGCGCCTGCAGCACCGCTTCTTCCGCGCCCGACGGCGACTGCAGCAGGATCCGGGCCCCCTCGCGCACGGTGAAGTGCACGTCGTGGCGGGGCAGCGCCAGCCGGAGCACGGCCTCCAGGCACTGCGCCTGCTCGGTGGCGGCGCGCTTCAAGAACTTGCGGCGCGCGGGCACGTTCCAGAAGAGGTCGCGCACCTCGACGGTGGTGCCTTTGGGCGCGCCCGCGGAGCCGGCGGAGACCAGCGCTCCGCCTTCGACTTCGAGGCGCGTTCCCTCCAGCGCGCCGGGTTCGCAGGTGAGCAGCGTGAAGCGGCTCACCGCCGCCATGCTGGGCAACGCCTCGCCGCGGAAGCCGTAGCTGTGGATGGCGAAGAGGTCGTCCTTGCTGCGCAGCTTGCTGGTGGCGTGGCGTTGCAGGCTGAGCCCGGCGTCCTCGCGGCCCATGCCGCTGCCTTCGTCGCGGACCAGCACCAGGCGGCGGCCGCCTTCGAGGAGCTCGACCTCGATGCGGCTGGCGCCGGCGTCGAGCGCATTCTCCACCAGCTCCTTCACCACCGCCGCCGGCCGCTCGATGACCTCGCCCGCGGCGATCTGATTGGCGAGCGTCTCGGAGAGAAGGTGGATGCGCGGCGGCACGGCGCGGCAGATTAGCAGCGATCGGTGCGCGCCGGCCGCGTCCGTGGCAGGCTGGGCCCGTGCTTGCCTTCCTGCTCGCGGCGCTGCTGGTCTCCGAGGGAAACACGGTGGCGCGCGACTTCCACTTCGCCTCCGGCGAGACCCTGCCGGAGCTGCGGGTGCACTACCGGACGCTGGGGACGCTGCGGGGCAACAACGCCGTGCTGGTGCTGCACGGCACCACCGGCAGCGGCGCGCAGTTCCTCGGCGACTCCTTCGCGGGCGCGCTCTTCGGGCCGGGGCAGCTGCTCGATGCCTCGCGGTACTTCATCGTGCTGCCCGACGGCATCGGGCACGGCGCCTCGTCGAAGCCCAGCGACGGGCTGCGCGCCCGCTTCCCCAAGTACGGCTACGCGGACATGGTGGAGGCGCAGCGGCGGGTGCTGCAGGATCTGCACGTGCAGCACCTGCGGCTCATCGTCGGGACCTCGATGGGTTGCATGCACGCCTGGATCTGGCTGGAGGCGCAGCCGGCCTTCGCCGATGCCGCCCTGCCGCTGGCCTGCCTGCCGGCTCCGATCGCGGGGCGCAATCGCATGATGCGCAGGCTGGCCGCCGAGTCGATTCGCGGCGACCCGGCCTGGAAGAGCGGCGACTATGCCGTGCAGCCGAAGGCGGGCCTGGCCGGGGCGATGGAGATCCTCTTCTTCATGACCAGCGCCCCGCTCCAGCTGCAGGCGGAGGCGCCCACCCGCGACGCCGCCGACCGGCTCGCCGACGAGTGGATGCGCAAGCGGCTGTCCGGCGCGGACGCCAACGACTTCCTCGCCGCCTTCGAGGCCTCGCGGGATTACGACCCTTCGGCCGGGCTGGAGAAGATCAAGGCGGCGGTGACGGCGGTGAATTCGGCCGACGACCAGGTGAACCCGCCGGAGTTGGGCATCCTCGAGCGCGAAGTCCGCCGGGTGAAGCGGGGCAAGGCGGTGGTGCTGCCCATCGGCCCCCAGACCCGCGGGCACGGGACGCACACCAATGCGGCGGCGTGGAAGGACGAACTGGCCGCGCTCCTGCACCGCTCGGAATGAGCAATCCTCTCCGGGGCGCACCCTTTAAAAGCGCACCACGGAGGCACGGGAGGGCACGGAGGTTTTTGGTGGGCCGGTCGGAGCGCGAAGAGTTCCACACGAACCGCTCGTGGCCCCGCCGCCAGCAGCGCAGCCACCCGCGAGCAAACCCTCAAAGGCTTTTCTCCGTGCCCTCCGCGCCTCCGTGGTGCGCTTTGCTTTGGCTTGGAAGAGCTGAAAAAGCGAATGCCCCGCCGTCCGAGGTTCCATCCTCCGACCGCGGGGCATTCGCTTTTTCAGCTCTTCCAAGCCAAAGCAAAGCGCACCACGGAGGCGCGGAGGGCACGGAGAAAAGCCTTTGAGGG
>JANXXR010000006.1 GCA_025350525.1 Deltaproteobacteria bacterium | reverse complement strand
TTGATGGCCGGATCGCGCCGGGCCATGGCGTCGAGCCTGGGGTCGGCGAAGACGAGGGCGCCCATGGCCGCGATGGGGATGCCGCCCAGCAGCAGCATCCAGCCGGCGCGGCGGGTGAGGAGCGGGGCCCGCGGGGTGCTGGCCGGCCGGGGAATGAAGCGGCGGTGCAGGCGCGGCGCGGCCAGCAGGACGGCGTAGAGCGCGACGGCGAGGAGCCACCGCGCCTCGTTGGCCCCGGCGCGGGCGATCAGCCAGACCTCGCGCGGGCGCTGCAGGGCGTAGACGAGCTGGAAGAAGTCCAGCGAGTCGCCGGTGATCATGAAGTAGATGTGTCCGACGATTTCGCAGAGGCTGATCAGCAGCGCCAGCACGCGCAGGAACCAGATGGCGAGGTCGGGCCGCCGGCTGCAGCGCACCAGCCCGATGGCGAAGAGCGCGATGCCGAAGTGGAAGAAGAAGAAGGAGGCGCTGATGTTCAGCCAGTCCTGCAGCTCCATCCGATCCGGCCGCGGAAAGAAGAGCTCGATCCGCTCGAGCAGCCGCGCCGCGAACAGCACCGTGTCCAGCGCCAGCAACGGCAAGAGCGCATAGAGGAGCCTGAGCCGGAGGTAGCGGGAGTCGGTGTCCGGCAATGAAATCCTTTCAAGCCTGGTACGGAATTCTGAAAAACAATCGCACCCGCGCCGGCCATTGCGCCAGCGGCGACTGTCGTGCTTGGCTGGCGGCCGGATGACGGAGATGGCCCCCCCGCGGGAGACCCAGGACTTCGAAGCAGCGCCCAGGCAAGCCGATTGGGAGCGGCTCCAGCTGGTGATCGTGCAGGAGGGAAGCTCGCAGGTGGTGGCGCTGCGGACGGGACCCTTCACCATCGGCCGGGCGGTGGACGCGGACCTGATCATCGACGACCCATCGATCTCGCGGCTGCACACGCGGCTGCTGGTGACCCGGGACAGCGTGGTGCTGAGCGACCTGGGCAGCCGCAACGGGACCCTGCTCAACGGCGCCGCCGTCAAGGAGCCGCGGGCCATCGCGCCGGGAGACGTCATCACGCTCGGCAAGGTGACGCTGGTGCTGCAGGGTCAGCGGGCCCACGCCGAGGATTCCCTGGTGCCGCTGCCCCGCCTGCGCGAGCGCCTGGCGGAGGAGTTGGCCCGCTCGACGCACTACGAGCGGCCCCTGGCGCTGATCGCGGTGTCGGCGCCGGTGCCGTTCGCGCCGCAGCAGCTGACGCGCCTCAAGTCCCGCTTGCGGTCGCACGACCGGGGCGCGCTCGATTCTCCGGCGATGCTGCTCTTCCTGCTGCCGGAGTTGGAGGAGCCGGAAGTGGTCCAGCTCGCGACCGAGCTCCTCGCCACGCTAGAGGAAAGCAAAGCGAGCGCCGGCATCGCCCTCTTTCCCGAGGACGCAGCCGACGGCGAGTCGCTGCTGTGGGCGGCGCGGGAGGCGGCCGGCAAGCCCGGCGTCCATCTCGCCCGCGAGCTGGTGATGCGCGTCGGGCTGGGCGCGCAGGAGCTGATCGTCGCCGACCCCGCCATGCGCGGCCTCTACCGGCTGGTGGAGCGGCTCGCCCCCAGCGACCTGCCCGTCCTCATCACCGGAGAGACCGGCACCGGCAAGGAGATGATCGCCCTGGCCTTGCACGCCCGATCCCGGCGGGCGCAGGGACCGTTCATCCCGGTCAACTGCGCAGCGCTGCCGGAGGCGCTGGCCGAGAGCGAGCTGTTCGGCCACGAGCGCGGGGCCTTCTCCGGGGCCACCGCCGCCAAGCAGGGCTTCTTCGAGGCGGCCGCGGGCGGCGTGCTCTTCCTCGACGAGATCGGCGAGCTCTCGCTGCCGCTGCAGGCCAAGCTCCTGCGCGCCGCGGAGACCCACCAGATCGTCCGGCTGGGCGACTCGCGCAGCGTGGCGGTGGACGTGCGGGTAATCGCCGTCACCCACCGCGATCTCGCCGCCGAGGTCAAAGCAGGCCGCTTCCGCGAGGATCTCTACTTCCGCCTCTGCGCGGCGCGGGTGGCGCTGCCGGCGCTGCGCAGCCGCCCCCGCGAGATCCCGCTGCTGGCGCGGACCTTCCTCGCCAGCGCCTGCAAAGCTCTCGGCATCGGGACGCCAACCCATCAGCGCGGCGGCCATGGCGCAGCTGTCTCTGCACGCCTGGCCCGGCAACGTCCGCGAGCTGCGCAACCTCATGGCCGCGCTGGCCGCGCTGCACGAAGGGCCCATCATCGAGGAGATCGCGCTCGGTGAAGGACGGGAGGTGGCGCCCGCGCCGCCGCGGCCCGTGCAGAAGCGCGAGGGCTTCGCCACCTCCATCGGAGCGGAGATCAAGGCGCTCGAGCGCGCCCGGATGGTCGAGGCGCTGGCGGCGAGCGGCGGGGTGCAGAAGCACGCCGCGCAGCTGATCGGGATGCCGCTGCGCACCTTCGTGCTCAAGGTCAAGCAGTACGGGCTTCAGGCGTGAGCGAGGACTTCCAGCCGCCCCGCGCCTTCTTCGAGTTTCGCATCGTCCGGCCGCTGGGCCGCGGCGCCATGGGCGAGGTGTTCCTCGCCGACGACGAACTCCTGGGCAGGCAGGTGGCCATCAAGTTCGTGCGCCATGCCGAGCGGCCGGAGATGCGCGCGCGCTTTTTGCTCGAGGCGCGCTCGCTGGCCCGGCTGCAGCATCCCAACGTGGTCGCGGTCCATCGCGTCGGCGAGGTGCTGGGGCGGCCCTTCATCGTCTCCGAGTGGGTGGACGGCCGCAGCCTCGACCTCTTGCCGCTGCCGCTCGACCTGGACCAGGTGCTGCCCATCGCGCTGCAGCTGGCCCGTGCCCTCGCCGCCGCCCACCGGGCTGGCGTTCTGCACCGCGACCTGAAACCCGCCAACGTGCTGCTCTCCGACGCCGGGGAGCTCAAGCTGGTGGACTTCGGCGTCTCGGCGGCGCTGGCCGAACCCGACGCCCTGCCCTTGCAGAAGATCACCCCCGGCCTCGCCGAGACGCAGCCGCTTCCCGGCGCCGCGGACCCGGTGGCACGGCACGGCGCCATGCTGCAGGTGGGAACTCCCCTCTACGCCGCTCCCGAGCTCCTCGGCGGCGCGCCGGGGACGCGACTGAGCGATCTCTATGCCTGGGGCGCGGTCATCTATGAGATCTGCAGCGGAAGCCCACCCTACCAGGCGCGGACGCTCGACGAGCTGCGGTCGCAGGCGGAGGCCGGGTCGTTTGCGCCGCTCGCACGGGCTCCCAGAGAGGTCGCGGCGCTGGTGCATGCCTGTCTCTCGCCGGATCCGCGCAGCCGCCCCCAGCGTGCCGAGGCGCTGCTCGAGGTGCTCGAGCCGCTCTTGGCGCACCAGCGCGGCCCCCTGCCCGAGGAGCCCTACCGGGGCCTCTCCGTCTTCGGGCCCGAGCACGCGGCGCTCTTCTTCGGCCGGGAGCGCGAGGTGCGCGCGGTGCTGGAGCGGCTGCGGGCGGCGTCGTTCGTGCTGGTGGCGGGAGATTCCGGAGTGGGCAAGAGCTCGCTCTGCCGCGCGGGAGTGCTTGCCCCAGCTGCGGGCAGGCGCGCTGGAGCAGCGGAGCTTCGAGGTCGTCTCGCTCTCGCTCGGCATGCGCCCGGTGGAGGCGGTCGCAGCGGCGCTGCAAAAGTGGCTCGGCGTCGACGAGCTCGCCGCGGCGCTGGCCCTGCGCACCGACCCGGAGCAGCTCGCCGCCCGGGCCCGCGCCGCCCCCGACGGCCAGGGCCGCGCGCTCTTCATCGACGGCCTGGAGGAGCTGGTCTCGCTCGCCTCGCCCGACGACGCCGAGGCGCTCAGCCGCTTCCTCGGAGCCTTGACGGTTCGCAGCCCGAACTTCCGCTTCCTCTCCACCGCCCGCAGCGACTTCCTCACGCGGCTGTCGGCGCTGCCCTCGCTCGGCCCCGAGCTCGGCGCCGCCCTCTACCTCTTGCGGCCGCTCACCGAGGAGGGCCTGCGACAGGCCATCGAGGGGCCGGCGCGGGCGGCGGACTTCCGCTTCGCGCCAGAGACGCTGGTGGACGACCTGGTGGCCGCCGCCAAGGTCGGGCCCGGCGCGCTGCCGCTCGTGCAGTTCGCCGTCACCGAGCTGTGGCAGAGGCGCGATCCGATCCGGCGGGTCATCGACGGCAGCGCGCTTTTGGCGCTGGGCGGCGTCGGCGGGGCACTGGCGCGCCATGCCGACCAGGCGATCGCCCAGCTCTCCGTTGCGCAGCGGCGCGCCGCGGAGCAGATCCTGCGCCTTCTCGTCACCGCCCAGGGCACCCGGGCGCGAAGGATCCGGGCCGACTTCCCGCCCGGAGGCGACATCTCGAGCGCCCTCGAGGCGCTGGTGGCCGCCCGCATCCTCACCTCGGGCGATCCGCAAGGCAGCGCGCAGGGGGCCACCACCACCTACGAGCTGGCGCACGAGGCGTTGATCCAGAGCTGGGAACAGCTGCGCGCCTGGGTGGGTCAGGACGAGCAGAAGCGCGCGCTGTTGATGCGGCTGGAGCGGGCCGCCGAGGAATGGGAGAGCTCCCGCGGCGAGGAGGGCCTCTGGTCCCGGCGGCGGCTGCGCGACCTGCAGCAGTTTGACGATCTGCCGCTCGGAGAGCGGGAGCGCCGCTTCGTCCTGGCCTCGACCACTGCGGCGCGCCGGCAGCGCTTCCTCATCCTTGCAGGCGCAGTCGCTTTGCCCCTGCTCCTCGGGCTGGGAATCGCCGAGGTCCGCTCGCGCGCGCAGGCCGCCCAGCACAAGCTGGCCGCCGCGCAGCTGGACGGGGCGGCCGCGGCGCTGGAGAAGGCACGCGCGCTCGACCAGGAGGAGCGGTCCTTGCGCCGCGAGGCCTTCGCCCGCTTCGACGCCGACCAGACGGTGGTGGCCGAGCAGGTCTGGACGCGGGTGCTGGCGGCCGACCACAGCCTTTTGCAGATCCTCGAACAGGCGCGGGGCGCCATCGACAGCGCCCTCCTGCTCTCGCCCGGAGAGGAGCCGCGCCGGCTGCTCGCGGACCTGGTCGTCTTCCGGCTGGAGCGCGACGGGCAGAATCCGCTCTCGCGAGAGCGCGCCGGGCTCCTCGCGCAGCTGGCCCAGGTGGACCCGGGCGGCGGGCGGCGCGCTCCTTTCGAGCGGCCCGCGCGCCTGAAGATCGACGTGGACGCGCAGCTGCGGCCGCTGCTCGACGCCTCGCCCGCGATCCAGCTCAAGCCCGGCGCCGAGCGCGAGCTCAAGCCCGGCTCCTACGTCCTCGAGCTGGCTTCTGGCGCGCGCCTGCCCTTGCTGCTCCGCTTCGGCGACCGGCAGGAGCTGAAGCTGCGCGACATCCGGCCGGCGCCGCCCGGCTTCATCGCGCTCCCCGCCGGCCGCTACTTCACCGGGTACGAAGGAGAGGAGGACGTGCGGCTGGGCATCTTCGGCGCGCCGCCGCTGCACGAGCGGGAGTCGGCGGCCTTTGCCATCGCCCGCACCGAGGTGACTTTCGCCCAATGGCTGGACTACCTGCGCGCCCTCGCGCCGCCGGAGCGGAAGCTGCGGATGCCGGCGGTGCAGACGGCGCGCAACGGCGTCGCGCTCTCGCAGCGCAGCGACGGTCTCTTCGTGCTCCGCATCCAGCCGACCACCCGGGCGTACGAGGCGGTCGAGGGCGCGCCCTTGGTGTATCCCGGCCGCAGGACCAACGCGGCGGTCGACTGGGGACAGCTGCCGGTCACCGGCATCACCTTCCAGGACGCGAGCGCGTACGCGGCCTGGCTCTCTTCCCAGGGCCGCGTGCCCCGCGCTCGCCTCTGCCGCGAAGAGGAGTGGGAGCGGGCGGCGCGGGGCGCGGACGGTCGCGCCTTTCCTTCCGGCGACACCCTCTCGGGCGCCGACGCCAACATCGACGAGACCTACGGTCGCGAGCCGCTGGCCTTCGGGCCCGACCCGGTCGGCTCGCACCCGCGCTCGAACAGCCCGGTGGGCGCGGCCGACATGGCCGGCAACGCCTGGGAGATGGTGGTGTCGCCGTCGGGCGCGCCGGCCATCCGCGGCGGCAGCTGGTACCAGGGAGCCCTCTCCGCGCGCGCGGTCAACCGCGAGCCCTCCGAGGCCACCGCCCGCGGCCTGCTCATCGGGTTTCGATTGTGTTCCGATCAACAATAATTCGAGCCAGGGGGCTTGATTTCGAGCCTTGTTCTTTGCAGGTTGGGCCCTCATGAACAGCCCCTTCGCGCGGCTCTCATGGTCTTTCCTCTTCCTCTTCACGCTGGCCTGCGGAGAGGAAGTGCCCGCGGCTCGCGAGGGAATGTCGCTGGTCCCGCGCAGCCCAGCGTACTACCAGGACCAGGGACAGCAGCTGCAGGGCCGGGTGCTGCAAAGCGCCGCGCCGGTGGGAACCGCCAGCGCCGAGCCGCCCATCTACCACCGCTATTCGGGCTGGTGGAACAACGGCTGGCTTCCGTCCGCGCGGATCGAGAAGGGCGAGCTCAAGGTCTCCGGACCCAAGGGCACACTGGCAGGCGCCTCCCTCGCCGGCAGCTGGATCCCCGCCGACGACGCCGGCCAGGCCGTCTGGACGGTGGTGCGCAGCGTCTCCCAGGATCCGTCCTCCGCGGACGGCAGTACCTGGCTCTACTCCATCGACCTCTACGACTCCTCGAGCAAAACCTACTCTCCGCTCTGCGCCGCCGACGCGAACGGCGTCGCCGCCGCCATTCCCATCGCCGCGACCTTCGACAGCGGCGGCAACCGCGTCGAGTCCACCACGCAGTTTTCCTTCGCCTGCACCCGCGGCGTGATGGCCAAGTGCTACCGCTGGGGTTACCGGCCGTGGCTGACCGACGCCGCGGGCTCCTCGCTGACGTTCTCCAACCTGCACTGGGCCTGTACCCGCCTGGCGCGCGCGGACTACTGCGGCGACGGCCGGACCTGGACCCAGAACGGCACCCGGATCAACGTCTGGGACACCGCCCCCGCGCCGGGCCCCTTCCAGCTGCACGGGCCCTCCGACCCCACCTTCGTCTTCGAGGCGGGCTGGAACACGAAGGGCGCGGTCTGCCTCTCCAAGCAGCGGTGGGCCACGCTGAACCCGCAGATCGCGCAGAACTGCCCGGGCAAGCTGGTCGCCCCGGGCGCCTCCACCTCCGCCGGCACCGTCTGCGACACGCCCGAGCAGGCGGCGCTCTTCGATTCGAGCACCCGGCTCTTCAACGAGTCGAAGGCGAACGTCGCTCCCTGATCGGGGGCCGCTATCCCTCGCCCAATGCCGCCCACTTAAGCGCCGTGCTCGTCTAAGCGCCGTGCTCGTCCGCGTCCTCGTTCAGGGCCTCGGTTTCGGGCTGGTCCTGGGGCGCGTCCGCGAGCCGAGGCGAGGACGAGCACGCGAGCCCGCCTCGACGGCGCCGCCTTGCGCCTCGACTGTAACTGTAAAGGCTTTTCAATCATCGGGGCTTGACTCTCCTCGGCGCCGATCGTACAATTAGTCCCGAATTCATGCGCGCTCGCTCCAGCCAGCTCAGCTTCCCCACCCGCGGCGGTCGTCGCGACGGCGCTGGCCGCCCGCGCGGCAACCGCGTCTCGCACGCCGCCCGGCCGCGCTTCATGCGGGCGACGCCGGTGCACGTGACCCTGGGCATGCGCGATCACGTCTGGAACTTGCGCTCCAAGCGGAGCTTCCGGCGCATCCGGAGCTGCTTCGAAAAAGCTCGCGGGCGCTTCGGGGTGCGGCTCGTCGAGTTCAGCGTGCAGGGGAACCACCTGCACCTCATCCTCGAGGCCGACGACCACGCCTCGCTCTCGCGGGCGCTGCAGGGGCTTTGCATCCGCATCGCCAAGGCGCTCAACAAGATGATGGGCCGCGCCGGGAAGGTCTTCGGCGACCACTACCACGCACGCCTGCTAACCTCGCCCACCGCGCTGGCCAACGCCATTGCCTACGTACTCGGCAACGCCGCGCACCACTTCGCCGCGGCCGGGCGCGACCCGTTCTCCTCGGCGGAGCCGGCGGCGCGCGAGGTGCTGTCTGAGCCGCGCACCTGGCTCCTGCGCGTCGGATGGCGGCGGGCCCGACCCAGGCGGCCCGCGCACGACCGATCGCCTTTGTCTCGCAACGACTGACCGACGCCACAGCACATCAGCCGGGCGAAGAGCCACTCGATGAGCCGCGGACCGCTCGCTGGAGCGGCCGCACGCTGGTGCCGGTAGGGACCGCAGTGAGCAAGAGTTGCTCTCCGGCTGGCGCTCTTGCTCAAACGCGCAGCTTTTGCTCTCGGCGGCGCAGGGACGCGGACGCACTTCCCAGCGTGGCCGCTCCAGCCCCCGCTGGCACCGCCCTTGCTGAAGGGCCTTGCGCGCCATCCCTGGCGCTTCCGCAGGAGCCCGCATGCGACCGTTCCGCGCTCTGAGTTGGCAGAACTCCTGGCTCGCAGTCCTGTCCCTCGCCGCGGCCGTCCTCTGCGCCGACCGGCCCGGCGCGCAGCGGGAGGCCGGGGAGGGGCGGGTCGCGGGCGAGAGTCCCATCGAGGAGCTCTCGCGCCAGTTCGAGGCGGTGGCCAAGCACGCCGCCCCCTACGACGAGGTCGCCGAAGGGGCGGAGGAGTCGGCCATCGCCGAGCGCGACGGGATGGATCATGACGACGGAACCGGGGCCACCGGCGCCGGCAACGGCTGGCACCAGGTGGGCCACGCCCCGCTCTACGCCAATGATCCCGCCTACAACGACATCAACGACGGCGTCAGCTCGCTGGGCTGGGTGAAGCTCTCGGCGCGCGTCACCGGCTTCGCCGCCGATCCGGCGCGGCCCGGCCGCTACTTCGCTTCTGTCGCGGGCGGCGGCGTCTGGCAATCCACCAACGGCGGCGGCAGCTGGCAGTCGGTGGGCGATCGGCTGCCCACCCAGGTGGTCGGCGCCATCGCCTTCTCCCGCTATGGCGGCGGCACGCTCATCGCCGGCACCGGCGACAACGCCATGGGCGGCGGCCTGTCCCTGTCGGGTCTGGGCGTCTTCACCACGCGCGACCTGAGCCACTGGACCCACGCCGCCGGGATCCCGAGCGGCGCGCTCTCGTTCAGGATCGCCGTCGACCCGAGCGACGCGACCGGCGCGACGCTCTACGCCGCCACCAGCAAGGGCCTCTACCGCTCGACCGACGGCGGCGCCTCCTTCGTCAACGTCGCCCTGCCCACCTCGCCCGCGGGATACCCGGTCAACTGCGCCGGCGACACCACCAGCGGCGCCTGCTTCTTCGCCAACATCGTCACCGACGTGACGGTCCGCCCCGCCGACGCCAACGGCGCGGGCGGCGGCCAGGTGATCGCCGCGGTCGGCTGGATCGGCGGCCAGCTGAAGATGCGCAACGCCGAGGGAACGCTCTCGACCACGCTTCAGCAGGCGCCGCAAAACGGCATCTATCGTTCCGCCAGCGGCAGGCCGGGAACGTTCAGCTTCGTCGACCCGGGCGGCAACCCTTCGAAGAACGGCTTCGCCCCCACGCCCGTCGTCGGCCGCACCGCGCTCACCGTCGCGCACGGCGTGGGCCAGGATCACAACCTCGTCTACGCCATCGTGCAGGACGCGCAGAAGATCGCCGGCTGCCTCGACGAGGTGCAGGCCGGCCTCGAGGTCAACACCTGCCTCGCGGCCGGCACTGCCGCCCCGCCCACCGTGCTCGACGGCGCGTACGTCTCCAAGGACTTCGGCCAGACCTGGACCAAGATCATGGACTGGTCGCAGCTCACCCTGCCGGGGACCAACAGCTCGCTCGGGCCGGCCGGCGCCGCCCTCGGCTACGACCCGGGCGTCCAGTCCTGGTACAACCTCTGGATCGACGCCGACCCGACGTCGACCGACGCGCTCACCCACGCGCCGACCCGTGTCGCCTTCGGCCTCGAGGAGATCTGGGAGAACACCCTCGTCGGCGAGCCGCAGAACGGCGTCAGCGCCGCGGCGACTCCCTGGAAGGTCATCGCCCGCTACTGGAACGCCTGTGCCTTCTCGCTGCCGGGCTACCAGTGCAACGGCGCCGCCTCGCCCATCCCCGGCACCACCACGCACCCCGACCAGCACGCCGGCCTCTTCGTCCCCGACGCGTCGGGCGGCGGGGTCACGCTGCTCGCAGGCAACGACGGCGGCGCCTTCCTCCAGCACGTCGCCGCGGGCGCCGACTTCTCCAACGACCGCTGGGGCAACGGAGCCAACGACGGCCTCGCCACGCTCTTGCCCTACCACCTCTCCGCCGCCAAGGACGGCACCATCGTCGCCGGCCTTCAAGACAACGGCGAGATGAAGATCACCCCCACCGGATACGAGGTGATGATCTTCGGCGGCGACGGCTTCTTCACCGCCATCGACCCTGACAACTCGAAGAACATCGTCGAGGAGTACGCGGGCGGCGTGGTCGCCCTCACCAACGACGGCGGCAGCACCTGGAAGCACGTCGATCCGGCGCTCACCACGCCGCTCTTCGCCACGCCGCTGCAGCAGGATCCGACCAGCGCTGGCCACCTGCTCATCGGCGGGCGCGACGTGCAGGAGACGACCGACGCGTACACGCAGCCCTGCACGGTGGTGAATACGCCGGCCAAGGAGACCTGCGCCGGCTTTGTCTGGACCAAGGTGTTCGACCTCGGCACCGCCGACCATCCGGGCGACGCCGCCGCGACCAAGACCACCGCCGATCCCAACAACCGGCTCTCCGCGGTGGACCTGGTCGGCGACAACGCCTACGTCGGGTATTGCGGTCCCTGCAGCGGCACCAGCCAGCACCGTTTCGGTCGCGGGCTCGCCACCAACGTGGGCGGCGCCCTGCCTGCGCAGCGGCTCACCGGCAACGGCTGGCACGTCATCCCGAACCCCGCGGGGCTGCCCAGGCGGTACATCAACTCGGTGCGGATGGACGCCGCGAATCCGCGCACGGTCTACGCGGCACTGGGCGGGTACAGCACGCACTGGCTGCCGCCCGGCGCCGTCTTCCAGGAGAACGTCGGCACCGGCCACGTCTTCAAGTCGGTGGATGGCGGCAACACCTTCGTGGACGTCTCCGGCAACCTGCCCGACACGCCGGCCGACTGGGTGGTGGTCCACGGCACCCGGCTGATCGTCGGCACCGACCTCGGCGTCTTCATCTCCAGCACGCTCGACGGCGGCACCTGGCGCGTCCTCGCGAACCTTCCCGCCTTCACCACGCCGGCCCTGACCTTCGCCCCGAACGATCCCAACCTCCTCCTCGCCGCGACCTTCGGCCGCGGCATCTGGTCCTTCCACTTCTAGGAGCTACCCAATGAAAACCAAGTTGATGCTCGCGACGCTGACCGCGGCAGTGACCCTGGTGGTGACCGCCGGCTTGTCCTCCTTTCACCGCGAAGCCCGGGCCGCGACGCCGGCCAGCGGCACGCTCAGCCCCGGCGCCACTGTGACCTGGAACGGATTCGCCGCGGTGGCCGCGAGCCCGCAGGGCGAGACCACCTGCATCGAGGGTACCAACTGCGACACCTTCACGCTGCGCCTCGCGCCGGGCGACTACACCGGCAAGCGCATCCACTTCAAGATCGCGTGGGTGAACCAGTACAACGATTACGATCTGGACGTCTTCACCGGCTCCGTCTCCGGCCCGCTGGTGGCCTCGAAGGGCGGAGGCGTTCCCGAGACCAGCGAGGAGACCACGCTCGACATCGACCGCGTCGTCGCGGCCGGCGTCAACGACACCTTCGCGGTGCGCGCCATCTACTTCGCGGTGGTGACCTCCGATCCCTACACGGGCACCGCCGCGCTCGAGGCCATTCCGGCCGGACCCGCGCCGCGGGTGGCGAACTACGTGCCGGGCAGCAAGGTCGGCATCTCCTTCAGCCGCAACCGCACGCTCCTGGCCTTCGCCGCGACCGGCGACAACGAGCCGAGCGTCCGGGTCGACTTCCAGGGAAACGCCTACGCGGGCGGCATCCGCGGAGTGCCCGGCGGCGATGACCTCTGGCGCTTCGACCTGAACCCGAACAGCGCCAGCTACGATCCTTTCTTGCGGAGGGCGACCGCCTCGATCGACCGAGGCGGCAACTCCTTCAACCCGTCGTACAAGGGCATGCCCGACTCGGTCACCGGCCAGCAGAACCCCCAGCTGGGGGGCGACGGCGGCGGCGACATGGACATGGCGGTCGGCTTCGCGCTGCCCCAGACGTCGGGCGGCGGCAACGTGCCGGCGCTGGCGCTCTCCAGCCTGGTGGCGGCCAACATCTCCACGCAGCGCTCCTTCGACCGCGCCAACAGCTACCAGCGCAACCCGGCGGGCAACTCGGCCAGCCCCCTCGACGACCGCAACTGGATGGAGTTCGACGGCAGCGACACCGTCTACCTCGCCTACCGCGACTTCACCGGCCTCGTGGCAACCTCGAAGTTCTGGATCAACCGCTCCACCGACGCCGGCTTCTCCTATGGCCCGCCCGTCCTCGCCGCCGTGGGCGGCAACACCACCGGCCCGGTCACCGTCGATCAGCGCGACGGCACCGTCTATTTCTGCATGCAGGGGACCAGCGCCAACCAGCTGAACGTCGCCATCGGCCACCCGACGGTGCGCTCGCTGGGGCCGACCGCGGCCGACTTCCACACCGTCACCGCCGCCACGGGAAAGACGGCCACGATCGCGGCGCTCTTTCCCGTGTGCAAGGTGGCGCCCGACGGCACCGTCTACGTCGCCTATTCGGACGGCGGCGTGGCCATCTACCTCGCCTCCTCCTCCGATCAGGGCAAGACCTGGACGCAGCCGGTGAAGGTCAGCAACCTCGCCAGCCCCTCGACCTCGCTCTTGCCCTGGATCACCACCGGCAAGAAGCCGGGCAGCATCGCCGTGGCCTGGTACGGCACCGAGGTCTCCGACACCGACGACGGCAAGGGCCAGAACAACGACGCCGCCAACTGGAAGGTCTTCTTCGCCGAGAGCCTGAACGCGACCGCGC
The DNA here is from genome assembly GCA_025350525.1 of Deltaproteobacteria bacterium. Lineage (GTDB taxonomy): Bacteria > Myxococcota > Myxococcia > Myxococcales > 40CM-4-68-19 > 40CM-4-68-19. The sequence goes on along the minus strand of JANXXR010000006.1, from coordinate 22,973 downwards.
AGAACCCGACCTTCTACCAGTCGGTGGCGAGCGACCACTACGTGCACGGCTCGAACATCAGCCTGGGCGGATTCGGCGGCGCGGCCAACCGCAACCTGGGCGACTTCTTCCAGCTGGAGACCGACCCGCAGGGCCTCGCCTTCATCACCTTCGACGACGACCACAACGACTACAAGGGGAACCCGTACGTCACCCACCAGACCGGCGGCTTGAGCCTCCACACCGGCGCGCAGGTGAAGATCCAGGGAACCGATCGCGCGCCGGCGCCGGACCCGACGCAGCCCCAGGTCGTCGACGAGCTGCACGATCAGGCCGCCGGGCTCCTCGCGGTCACCCCGACTGACAGCCCGGTGGACATCCTCTCGGTGCAATACGGCTGCGACGTCACCACGCCGACGACCTTGATCAGCGCCACCATGCGCTTGTCGGGGCTGACCTCGGTGCCGCCCGATAGCACCTGGCGGATGAGCTTCGCCACCAACCCGACGCGGCCGTTCGTCTCCGACCACGCCGACCAGTGGTTCCTGCTGGCCGCGACCGACCCGCAGGGAGTGCAGACGTTCTCGTACGGAACCGCGGTGCGCGATTCCGGCGGGCACATGGTCTACACCACCGTCGGTCCGGCGGACTTCGGCGCCTTCGACCTCGTCAACAAGCAGGTCACCGTCAAGGTCGCGCTGGCGAAGCTGAACGCGCTGCAGAAGCACGGGGCCATCGTCTCCGGCGCGACTTTTATTGGCCTGCGCGGCCAGGCCCAGACCGGCGGGGGCGACGGCATCTCCGACCTCACCCGCCTCAACGGCACATACCGGTTCGACACCGCCACTTGGGTGGGCGCTCCTCCGGGCAGCGGCGGCGGCGACAGCGGCGAGGGCGACGACTCGGACGCTGCCGACCGCGATCACGCCAGCTTCTCCGACGACCCGAACCACCCGGAGAACAGCAACGTCGAGTACAGCGCGCCCCGCGACAACTTCACCATGCAGAGCGTGGGCGGCTCGCAGGCCGTCACCTACTCGAACGGCGCCTGCGTGAACCTGCTCGGCGCCGCCACCGTGAACCTCCAGCCCGGCTACACCTACGCGTTCACCGCCTGCAACCTGCCGACGGCGACGCAGGTCGGCACCTTCACCATGACCATCACCGGGCCGCTGGGCTTCCTCTATCAGAAGAGCGCGCCGCTGGTGTCCGGCGTCCTCTCCATCCACCCCCGCTAACCGGAGCTCGCCATGACCTGCGCTCAGTGGACTCACTCGCACCGCCTGTCGCCGGCTGGACTCGCCGTCGCGGCCCTGCTCGCCGCCTTCTCGTCCCGGGCTGCGACACCGCCTGCCGGCACCGTCGGTCCGGCTTCGACCTCGGCGAGTTGGACCGGGCAGACGTACGTGGTCGGCGTCAACGCCGATCCGGCCGCCTGCCCGCCCGCGGCCGACCCGGCCAACCTCCGCTGCGATCACTACTACCTGACGGTGGACGTCCCCAGCTCCTACTGGGCCACCAACAACGGCGGGGTCCGGATCGACATCACCTGCCCGAGCACGCTCAACGACTTCGACCTCTACGTCTACGACGCGGCGGGGACGCAGGTGGGAAAGTCGGCAGGCGGGACCTGCACCGAAAGCGTGTTCCTGAAGAATCCGTCGGGCACGTATGAAGTCCGCGTGCTGCCCGCCACCGTGGTGATGGGAGGCTACAGCGGGACGGCCCTCTTCGCCTCGACCCCCGGCGGCCCGACGCAGGGTCCGCCCCGCACCACCGGAGGACTCGCCTTCGGTCCGGCGACAGTGGTCGACGCGCAGCGCACCGAGGGCGAGCCGCTCAGCGTCATCGACAGCTCGGGCGCCTATTGGGAGTCGGGGCCGTTCGGCGCCAGCACCAACCAGTCGTTCATCCACCGCTCGGTGGACCGCGGCGACCAGTTCAACATCGTCACGCCCCTCAGCGTCGGCGTGCGGCCCGACCCGCCCCCGGGCGGCGGCGACACCGACGTCGTCGTCGACGACCAGGGCTACGCATACTTCTCCGACCTCGAGGATCTCACCGGCATCGGGGTCTCCGTCTCCAACGACCACGGCAACAGCTTTCGCAAGAATCCGTTCGGGGGAGCCAACGCCGCCATCGACCGGCAGTGGCTCGCGGTCGACAACGGCCTGACCGCGGCGGCGACCGACAACACCGTCTTTCTCACCTTCCGCCAGCTCCAAACCGGGCCGTACGTCTACTCGACGCCCGGCTCGACGGGCCCGGCCGATCCGGTGGGCGGCATCGTCTACCAGCCTGCCACGGCGGCGCCGCAGACGACGGTCAACACCGGCGCGCCCTGCGGCCAGATGCGCTTCGATCCGGTGCGCCGCAACCTCTACCTGCCCTGCGGCGGCGGCGACCACGTGATCATCTCGGTGGGCCACGTGGACCCTGGCCAGCGCACCGGCATCCTCTTCCACACCGTCAACACGCCGGCCTCGCCCGGCGGCAACGTCAGCAACCTCTTCCCCGTGGTCTCGACCGACGCCGCCGGAAACCTCTACGCGGTGTGGGTCGATCGGAAGGACTACAACGTCTATTACACCGCCTCGACCGACGCGGGGGCGCACTGGGGTCCCATCGTCCGCATCAACGGCGGCCCGGACGCGAACACCAACATCATGCCCTGGACGCAGGCGGGCGCCGCCGGCACGCTGGTGGCCGTCTGGTACGGCACCTCCGAGCGCCTCGATCCAAATCTCATGGCCTCGTGGACGGTAAACCGGCAGGCCGCCACCGCGTACAAGTGGTACGGCTACGCCTCGGTCATCACCAATGCGCTCTCGGCGACGCCGGCCTTCGCCCAGGCGCGCTTCACCGAGAAGCCGATGCACTACGGCCAGATCTGCACCAACGGCACGCTCTGCATCAGCGGCGGCGATCGCACCATGGCCGACTACTTCGGCATCACCCTCGACCGCGACGGCAGGCTGCGCATCGTCTACAACGACACCACCAGCCAGCACCACGGCGCGCACCTCTTCGAGACCCGCCAGCTGGCCGGCCCGACCGCCTCTGGCAGGGTCCTCTCCGAGACGCCGCCGGGAGACCCGACCTTCGACCCGACCGGCGACGCGCAGTCGCCGCACTACGCGCCGGTGACCGGACCCGGCGCCAATCAGCCGCAGCTGGACTTCACCGGCATCGCGCTCAGCCAGCCCGACCTCAAGACGCTGCGGGTGCAGATGGGTCTGCAGAAGCTGGCGAGCTTCGCGCCGCCGCCGGGCAAGGCCAACGCGGTCTGGCTGACCCGCTTCCAGGCGCTCTCGCGGGGCGACCAGGGAGAGGAGTCGTACCGCATCTTCTACCTCGGGGCCGAGTCGGTGGCGGGCGGCCCGCCCAGCTTCTTCGCGGGCAGCGGCTCCTCCTCGCAGGGCGCGGTCCCCGGCACCGGCTGCGTCATCACCACCCCCGACACCTGCAAGGTGGTGCAGTACCCGGCCGAGTTTGCCGCCCAGGGCTCCGTGCAGGGGGACATCATCACCATCGACGTGCCGCTGGACGGCTTCGGTCCGGGCCGCCCCATCCTCGGCAGCACGCTCTACAACGTGACCGCGCTCACCTTTGGCCGGGACAACTCCCGCACCGACCTCTACACCGACGTGGACGCGACCCGGTCGTTCGATTTCACGCTGGGCAACGTCGGGCCGGTGCCGCTGACTTGCGGCGACCAGCACGACGACGGCGCCGGCGAGACCGACGAGGGCAACGGAAAGCACGGCCAGTTCGCCTTCGTCTGCAACGACGGCGGCGAGAAGGCCGACTACCGCGACGACGGCACCGGCACCAGCTTCCGCTCGACGCGGACGGATTCGGCCTCCTCGGATCCGGTCAGCCACAGCGCGACCATGACCGGCGCGGGTGTCAACGCCGGCCACCTCGTCACCTTCACGCTGGTGGCGGTGGACAGCGCGGTGGGGGGCGGCTCGATCACCCTCACCCTCAGCGACGGGACGGCGATCACCGGCAAGCTGACCTCCGGGGCGATCCACATCCGCTGACCTTCAGGATCCGCTGACCCTCAGGCGGGTTTCTCCAGGCGAAGGAACATCTGGCAGCCGGTCTCATCAAAATCGATGCGCGCCGAGGAGTACTCGAGACCTTCAGCGAGGGCCAAGAAGCTCTCCTCGGTGCGGTACCAAAGCGACCAGTCGGCCCAGTACGCCATGTGGTAGCGAGAGGCGGTGCTGGAGTGGAAATTGCCGGCGAGGAGCGTGCCGCCGGGGCGCACCACCTCCCAGATCTTTGCCAGGACCGCGCGCGCCACGGGCGCGGAGAGGTAGTCGAAGAGCCCCATCGAGTAGACGAAGTGATGCCGTCCCACCACGCTCCCCAGGTCGCGGCTGCGAATCACGGTTCGAACCGACTGCTGCAGGTAGCGCACGGACAGGGCAGCCCCCCGCGCCACCTCGATCCGCCGCACGGTCGCCCGGGCCAGGTCGAGCGCGACGGGGTCCTGATCCAGGAGCGTCAGGTTGAACCGCTCTACGTCGCCCGGACCGCGGAAGACTTCCTCGAGCTCGCTCGCGGGTCCAGCGGCCAGCGAGAGGAAGTGGAATCCGTCTGGCCCTGGATCCCCAACCCGTTCCTCCACTTCCCGCAGCACGCGGGGGACCAGCCGCCGCCGGGAGCGGACCGCTTCGGCCGCGGCCGTCTCGACCGCGTGCTTGTGCATCAGCTGGTCGAAGACGGTCCGGCCTGCGTAGCTGTTCTCGTAGACCATGATCATCATCTCGGCATCGCCGGCATAGCCCTGCGGTTTCAAGTTTGAGCGGCGCAGGATCTTGCCCGACATGAGATAGGGCCAGAGCAAGCGGCGCAGATAGAAGCCGTGCCGCTCGTGCTCTTCGTAGGTGTAGTCGTGGACGAGCGCGTCGAGCTCCCGGACCTTCTCGTCGAGGAAGCCGAGGAAGCGCCGGCCGTCGGCCTTGAGCAGCGCCTCGCGCGCGGCGCCGGCGACGTCGGCCGGCTCCTCGTCGATGATCCGGTCCTGCTCGTCGAAGAAGCGCTTGTAGACCGCGAGGTCGTAGACGACCCGCGCGCAGTGCTCCTTGAACTCGGGCCGGATGCGCTCGCGCTGCAAGAGGACCAGGGGCAGGTTCTGGAAGAAGCCGCGGAGGTCCATCAACCTGCCGTCGCGGATCAGGATCCGGCAGTCGTACACCTCGTCGAGGAAGAGCAAGCGTCCGGCAGCGCCCTCTTTTTTGCCGTCCTGTGCGGCGAAGCGGCACCGGCCGAGCCGGACCAGCTGCGCCAGCTCGATCTCCACCCACTGCAGTTCGGCGCCGTCGGGGAGGACGGCACCTTCCTCGAAGGACACCTCGAGGCTGAGCCGGCTCGCCGCCCCGGCGCTGAACGTCAGCGGCCGCCCGCTGAGCACGGAGCGTCCCCTGCGCCGCGGCTCCGCGACGGGCGCGCCGATCACTTGCCGGTGACCTTGATCCGGCCGTCGGGCGTCTCGAAGGTCCGGAAAGCTTCAAACGAAAGCGCCTGCCACCTTCGCGAAAGGCTGTACTCGAGGACGATCGGAACCGAGAGCCGGCGCGACTCTTCGAACGCTTTCACCACCGAGGTCAGGGTGGCCGAGTTCATGTAGTCCAGCGCGGTGAAGTCGAGCACCAACGGAAGCGCGGCGGCCAGGGCGCTCTGGAACGCCTCCAGCAGGATCGGCACCAGGAAGACCCGGGGTTCGCGCGCCGTGCTCTTGCCCACCCAGCTCAGGCGAAGTCCGCCTGGCTCCTGCGCGAGGGAGATCTCGAGACCCGTCTGGACCCATTTCTTTATGGAGTTCTCCAAACGCCCCCCGGGATGTCCCGCCGGTAGATCGCCGAGACCGCAAGGAGGTCGTCTTCGTCCAGGTAGAAATCGATGATGCTTCTCCCTTCGTAGGCGATGCGGGTCAGTCCGAGGCCGGTCTCGCCCTCCGAGGAAGGCTGCGCGGAGACGAGCTTCATCCGTTCGACGAAGGCCTCGAAGGGATATTGGAACCCGCGGATCCACTGGATGGTCTGATCGAAGCGACGCAGGTGCGCCTCGTCCACGCCGACGCGGCTCTTCACTTCGACCACGACGTCTTCGGCGGCGACGCGGATGGCGAGTTGAACGCGATCCCCTTCCGCGAAGGCTCCGAACTTCACGGCGTTCTCGAGCAGCTCGCGCGCCACCATGGCGAGCTGGTAGGTCTCGTCATCCGCGAGCCCTCCCCGCTCGAGGAAGACCCGGCACGGGTCCCAGACCGCCTTCACAGCTTCCCATTCGGGATCGATCTGGAGGTCGAGCGCGCTGAGGTCGTTCCGTCTCGCCCTCACGCCCGGCGACCCGAATCCGCGGCCATGTTCTCTCCCGCGGCCAGATCTAGCACGGAAGAGGCGGAGAGAGTTTCAGGGGCCGCGCGCCGTGGCATTGTGCGCGGCATGGGAATCACATTCGTCGAACTGGAGACGGCGAAGGCGGCGAGCGGTCTGCGGCTGGTCTTGCTCACCAGCGCCCCCAGCCCGTGGTCCGACTCGGTCCTTGCCTTGGTCGCGGCCAAGCAGCTCGACGCGGTCGCGGTGCGGCTCGCGGCCGGCGACGCCGAGACCACGCGCTGGTCGGGAGTCGCCAACGCGCCGGCCGCGCTCTTTTCAGGGGAGCTTCCCCGCAGCGGCTGGGCGGAGATCCTCTCGCTGCTCGAGCGGCTCGCACCGGGGCACATTCCTCCGGAGCACCGGGTCGAGCTCTTCGGCCTCGGCCACGAGCTGCTCGGGGAGCGCGGGTTGGCCTGGGCGCGGCGGGCAATGCTCGTCTCTCGCGGGCTCGCGACCGACGGACGCGAAGGGCTGGCGCCGCGCGCGGGGCAATTTCTCTTAGGGCGCTATGGGCACCAGCCTGATGAGCTGGATTGGGCGCGCGAGCGCTGCGTCTCCCTTTTGCGCGCGCTCGATGGGCGGCTCGGGGGCAGGCGGTTCTTCTTCGATCGGTTCTCGGCGCTCGATGTGTACTGCGCGGCGTGCATCAATGCGCTCTTGCCGCTGCCCGACTCGATCCGCGCTTTGCCAGCCAGAGCGCGCGGCGCCTTCGGGTGGCTCGATGGGGCGGTGGCAGCGGCGATCACGCCCGCGCTCCTGGCCCACCGGGACCGCCAGGCGCATTTCTTCAAGCTCGACGAGGCCTGAAGGCGATCTCCTCTGCGACTATCGGAGCGTACCGACCCACCACTGCCAGGTGCAGCTCATATTCGCCTTACCTTGATCGTCAGTGCTGAACACCGGCGGCGAGGTCTGCACGACCGTTCCGTCCTCGCCCAGGGCCAGGTCGGCGGTGTCGCAGGCTCCCGCTCGGATCGTGTACGTGCTCGCGCTGCAGAAGGTGCCGTCCGGAGCGATCAGCTCCACCCGCTGCGAGCAGGCGACGCCCTTGGCGCCGAAGGGCAGCACCGCGTACGCCCTCCCGCCGCGGGCGATCTTGAGGCGGCTGTCGCGTCGGGCCACCATCCAGCCCGGCGGCGGGGCGACGACGGGCGAGCCGCTCGCGACGGTGACGAGGGCTTGCGAATGCGTGCCGCGCGCGTCGAGGTCCATCCGGCGCACCAGCACTCCTCCGCCGATGAGCGCCGAGGTCTCGAACCAGGTGTTGGCGCCCGGGACGACAGAAGCCTGGAGCAGGAACTCGCCGGTCAGGGGCGCGCCATCAGGTCCCAGCCACTCGGCCGAGATGGCGCCAGCGCCAAACTTCGCCGAGCCGTCGGTGATGACGATGGTGCGATCCATAGCGTCCACGCCGGCGCCGAAGGCCGGCCCCCGGGCGTCGAGTTGGATGGGCCCCCAGGCGATCTCCGGGGACCCAGTCTGGTTGGCCTTGAGCAGGACGGCCGCGCGAACCGCGGAGGGCGTGCGGGTGTCGAGATCGCTGACCAGGAGCAGGCCGTGCGGCGATTCCTCCGACGCGAAGACGCCCGGGCGGAAGAGGCCGTTCAGGTTGCCGTACATGGTGTACGAGCTCTCCCCCGGCTTCCAGTACGTGACGGCGATCGCCCCCGCATCCTGCGGCGTCCCCTGTTTCCAGGCGAAGAAGCCGGTGGACTGCTGCTGCACGCGCGTCACGCCGCTGAGGTAGAGGCCGGCCACGACGTCGCTGCTGCCGTGGAAGTCCGCGTTGAAGACGACCATGTTGGCGGACTGCTGTTGCGGATCGCTCACCCCGAAGGCGAGCTTGCCGAGCCCGTCGCCGACGGGCGGCAGGCAGCTCCAGGAGGCAGCGGTGTACCAGCCTGTGCCGTTTTCCTGCACGGGATCGGCGGCGCGGATGCCCAGGCAGGAGGCCGCGTTGGGCGCCGGCTCGAACCAGGCGTTCACCTGGAGGTCCGCGGTCATCGTCACCGAGCAGCCCCCCGGGCCCGCGCAGGCGCCGGTCCAGGTGTTGAACTGGGCGCCCGAGCCGGGAACCTCGGTCAGCGCGACGATGGTGCCCTCGTCGAAGGAGGCCTCGCAGGTCGCGCCGCAGAGGATACCGGCCGGCCGGGAGGCGACGCTGCCCGAGCCGCCGACTGAGATCTTCAAGGTGTGCTTAGGCACCGGCGGCACGTCGACGACGAAGTTGGCGATGACGGTGGCCTCCGCCGCCACCGTGCAGTTGCCGAAGCCTGCGCAGGCGCCGCTCCAGCCGGCGAACTTCTGACCCGCGTCGGGAGTGGCGGTCAGCAACACGGAGGTGCCGGCGACGAACACCCCTTGGCAGCTCTGCGCGCACGCGAGGCTCCGCGATGACGAAGCGACCGCGCCGCGTCCTTCGATCCGGATGCGCAGCATGAAGGTCGCTTGAGCCGGGCCCGCGTCGGGCGGACCGGCGTCGGGCTTGCCGGGGTCGCTCGCCCCGGCGTCGGGGGTGTTCGCCCCGGCGTCGGGCGTGCTGGCATCGGGCGGTCCGGCATCGGCAGGCGAAGTGGCCGGCCCTGCGCCGCCGTCGGGAGTGCCTTGGGACGAACTGCCCCCGCCGTCCTCCGCAGGCGCCACGCTCCCCGCGCCGGGAGAGGTCCCACCACATGCCAAAAGGCAGACGACCGCCACCCAGACGAGCGCGCGCATGATTCCCCCCCACGACCGACCCCACGAGAAGTTCGCCATTCGGCATGTGTGGGGCAACTGATCGAAGGAAGCGCTCGGCCGCCCGTCAGGTTGCGCCCGAGCTCGCGGCGGCAGATCGCCGAGCGCACGAAGGCACGCTCTCGCTGGAGAACCGCACCGACCGCGCCGGCGCGCGCGCTCGCCTGGTGCTGCCGTTGCCCGCATCGACCTCAAGCTCCGGGGCGAGGTCATGCGCATTCAGGAAGCGAGACCCGACGAGGCGAGATGCGCATGAAAGAATGTCGACTTGCCGGCCCCATTTGGGCCCACGACGGCGACGATGATCGGCCGCGCGTCGACTGGTGCGGTTGGACGCGGCGCGGACCGGCCCTGCGTGACCCGTCGCGTCTTGATTTTGCGAACTCCGCAGCGCTGACTGCGCGCCAGCTTCGCCCCGCAGGAGGAACCCATGACTCGCATCCTTACCGCGCTCGCATTCGCGTGCGCCGCGTTCGCCGCCGCTCCCGTCCACGCAGCGCCCTGCAGCAGCCTGACCGGACTCTCGCTGCCCCACGCCACCATCACCGCGGCACAATCGGTTCCGGCGGGTTCTTACAAAGCGCCCAATGGTCAGACCTTCGCAAATCTCCCCGCCTTCTGCCGCGTGGCAGTCAACTCCGCGCCCAGCCCCGACTCGCACATCATCAGCGAAGTCTGGATGCCCGCCTCCACCTGGAACGGCAGATATCAGCAGTCGGGCAACGGCGGATTCGCCGGCGCGGTTCCCTATGGCTCGCTCGCCGGCGCCCTGCAACTCGGCTATGCGGCAGCGGGCACCGACGACGGGCACGTCGGCGGCACGGCCACCTTCGCACCGGGACACCACCAGCAGGTCATCGATTTCGGGTTCCGCGCGCTGAAGGAGACCACCGACAAGGCAAAAGCGATTATCGCCGCGTTCTATGGAACGGGACCGTCGCGATCGTACTTCGTGGGCTGCTCCGACGGGGGCCGCGAGGCCTTGATGGAGGCGCAGCGCTTCCCCGAGGATTTCGACGGCATCTCCGCCGGCGCTCCCGCCAACGACTGGACGCACCTCTTTACCGGCTTCATCTGGAACGAAAAGGCGCTGTTCGCGGATCCGGCCGGCAGCATCCCCGCCAACAAGCTCCCCGCCATCCAGGCTGCGGCCCTCGCCCAGTGCGACAAGCTGGACGGAGTCCTCGACGGCGTCCTCAACGATCCGCGCCAGTGCCACTTCGATCCGGCGAGCATCCAGTGCAAAGGCGCAGACAGCCCCTCCTGTCTCACCGCCGCGCAGGTGGCCGCGGTGAAGGCCATCTACGACGGGCCGCGGAACCCGCGCACCGGCCGACAGATCTTCCCGGGCTATGCCCCCGGCGCGGAGGCTGCGCCCGGCGGCTGGTCGGCTTGGATCACCGGACCCTTCCCGATTGCGGGCTCGCCCACCATCCAGGCGTTCTTCGGAAACCAGTTCTTCACCTTCATCATCTTCGAGGATCCCTCCTTCGATTACACGAAGTTCAACTTCGACACCGACGTCTCCTTTGCTGATTACACCACCGCCGGCACCATCAACTCCACCGATCCGGATCTGCGCCGCTTCCGTGCGCACGGAGGCAAGCTGCTCCAGTGGCACGGCTGGGACGATCCGGCCATCTCTCCGCTGAGCAGCATCAATTACTTCGATGCCGTCTCCGCCCGCGAGGGCGGCGAGGAGACGCAAGAGTTCTACCGCCTCTTCCTCGCTCCTGGCGTTTTGCACTGCGGCGGCGGGCCCGGCCCCAACGTTTTCGATACGGTTTCCCCGCTCGTGCAATGGGTCGAGCAGGGCCGCGCACCGGACAGCATCGTGGCGACCAAGTTCACCGGCGACAACCCTGCCAACGGCGTCGCGGTCACTCGCCCGCTGTGCCCGTTCCCGAAGTTCGCCGAGTACAAGGGGCGCGGCAGCACGAACGACGCGGCCAACTTCGTCTGCAGGGAACACGACAACGACCACGACCGGTAGCGTGCGAGGTCAGTGGACCAACAAGCCGGTCGTGCCGTCCATGACGAACTGCCGGCCGTCGGGGAAGCCGATGGTGAAGGTCTGCGGGTGGTACGTGTTGAAAGTGGATGACTCGACCATTTGATGGCTGCCGTCATTGACGAGGAACAGGTCGGCGGCGCCCCCCTGCGGTGTGATGGTGACGCCGGCGTGGTTGTTTCCGGGAGCCGGGATCCACCGGGCCGTGAAGTCCTCGGCGCCGGTGAAGCAGGAGCTGAAGGTGGGAGCGAAGGTGAAGGACAGCGACTCGCCAGCCACCAGGAAGGTGACGACGTGGGACTTCAGCTCCCTTAAACCGTTGCCGCCGAAGTCGCAGCAGTTGCAGGTGCTGAAGATGCACCGGCACCCCGGCCCCGCGTTGTCCCACAACCAACCGTCCCCTGCCACCGGGCAGGCCACGCCGAGGCCGGCGCAGTTGTTGGTCCGGGGGCCCTTGCTGATCATCTGGATGGTGCCGTCCTGGTTACCGCTGGTGTTGGCGCTCGCTCAGTAGAGGTTGCTCGCGTCCTGCGCCAGGGATCTCGGCTGGTAGAGGCCCTTGGCGATGATCACCGGCGCGCCGCCGCCAGTTGGGATCTGATAGATGCGCCCGTCGGACGCACCCGATCCCGAGGCGAGCACCCAAACGGAGCTCGCATCCGCAACCGTGCTGTTGGGCGCGAGGAGGCCGGTCGCCAGCGACGCAGCGGACGGAGACGTCAGCGAGGCGTAGCGGAGCGCGCCGGAGGCGAGCCAGTAGATCGACGAGGAGCTGACGAAGGGGGCGAACGGGGCCGCCTCCCCCGTTGCGAGGGTGGTCGGCGAGGCGGGCGGGGAGGCGCTGAACGGGACCTGGTTGACGGTTCCGACGGTGGCGTCGGTCCAATAGAGGTTGGCGCCGTCGCTGGTCAGGTTCTCGCCGTTGATCGAGCCGGCGCTGGCAAAGGTGGTATTCCCGCTTCCCGCCGTCGAGACGCGGCCGATCGAGGAATAGCCATATTGGTGATAGTAGAGCGACCCGCCGGCCGCGTCGATGGCGAGACCGTTCAGGTATTGTCCGCCACTGAAGATCTGCGTCGGGCCGACGCCGGCCAGCGTCGCCCGCCAGATGGTCGCATCGGCATAGTCGGCCCAATAGAGATACGACGAATCGAAGAGCATTCCATAGGCGCCGCAATTGCCGGCGAAATGGTCGATGGGCGCGATGGCCACCGGCGTACCGCCGCTGGTGGGCACCATCATGATGCCGTCCCGCGGGGTGCCGGTGCCGTAGCAGCTGACCGTGCTCGAGGTGGCGAAGTAGACCGACGAGCCATTGACCTTGACGAGGGCCGGGCCAACCAGCCCGCTGGCGACGGCAAACGGAGGGCAGTCCACTTCCACGTTGGTCACGTCGGCGGTGGCAACGCCGGCGCCGTTGGTCACGGTGCAGGTCTGGGCAGGCGGAGCGGGCTGCGACTGGATGCCGACGGAGTAGCTCTGGCCGCTGGCCAGGGGCGTGTCGAAGGCGAAGGCGCCGTTGTCCGAGACGGTGAGCTGCTCCGCACCGTTCGCCAGGACCAGGCTCGAGGGGAGGCCGGTCACGGTTCCGCCGAGCCTGAAGACGCCCGCTGCCGCAATGCTGAAGTGCACGGTCTGCGTCGCCTGGTTGCTCGCCGCGTCGGCGGCCACCACCACGAGCGCGTGAGCTCCCGCGGCGCTCACCGTCCCTCCGCTCGCAAACGAGGCGCCGTCGAGCGTGGCGCTGACGGACGACAGGTGCGCGTCGGTGGCGCTAAACGAGATGGTAACGGGGCTGGTCCGGACCTCGCTGTCGGCGACGCCGCTGATGGCGATGGCCGGCGGCGTGGTGTCGCGCGTGATGTGCACCTCCTGCCGCGAGGAGAGCCCGTAGCTGTCGGTGGCGATGACGACGATGGTGTGATCGCCTTCGGGCGGCGAGATCGCGCCGCTGAACGCGGAGCCCGACCGGGCCGCGGGGGCACCGTCGATGGTGACCGAGAGCGTGTCGGTGCTGTCGCCGGGCGTAGCAGTCCCGGAGACCGCGATGGTGGTCTGGTTGGTGATCAAGCCTTCGGCCGGCGACGAGACGGTGAGCGCGGGCGGCACGCTGTTTGCGCGCAGGTGGCGCGTCACCGCCGAGGAGTTGCCCGCCGCGTCGGTCGCCAACGCCACGATGGTGTTCGCTCCCGCGGACAGCGCCGCCGTGATGGAGAAGCTTCCGCCGGCGGCCACCGCCGTCGCCGCGCCGTTGACCGTCAGCGCCAGCGGGCTCGCGTCGGTGACGGTGCCGCTGACGGTGGCGCTGAGCGCGGCGATGAACGCGCCCTCGGCCGGAGCGGCGAGGTTGAGGGCCGGGGGCTGCGTGTCGAGCACGACCGAGATCGTCTGCTGGGCCGACTGCGCCGCCAGATCGGTGGCCGTGACCGCGATCAGGTCGTGGCCCTCGGTGAGCGCCACCGAGGCGCGGAAGAGCCCGCCTGCCCCCAGCGCCATCGGCACGCCGTTGGCGGTGACCTGCGCGATGCCGCCGCCGCCGTCGGTGACCTGCGCGACCACGGCCGCGGTGGGCGAGTTACCGTAGCTGCCGTCGGCAGGCGCGAGGATGGTGACCTGCGGCGGCGCAAGGGCGAGGCGGAAGTGCAGTACACGGCCGACGCATTTCCTGCTGCGTCGCTGGCGAGGACGGCCAGCGCGTGCGGCCCCGCGCTCTTCACCGTGCCTCCGCTCGCGAAGGGCGCGCCGTCGAGCGTGGCGCTGACGGAAGAGAGGTGCGCGTCGCTGGCGCTGAACGAGATGCTGACGGGGCTGGTGCGGATTTCGCCGTCGGCCACGCCGCTGATGGCGATCACGGGCGGCGTGGTGTCGCGCGTGAGGTGGATCTGCCGCTGCGCGGAAAGGCCGTAGCTGTCCTTGGCGGTGACGACGATGGTGTGGTCGCCCTCGGGGGGCGAGACGGCGCCGCTGAAGGCCGCGCCGGTCAGGGCCGCGGGCGCGCCGTCGATGGTGACTGAGAGCGTGTCGGCGCTGTCGCCGGGAGGGGCAGTGCCGGAAACCGCGATGGTCGTCTGGCTGGTGATCAGGCCATCGGGCGGCGACAGGACCGCGAGCGCGGGCGGCACCGTGTTCGAGCGCACCTGGCGCGTGACGGTGGAGGAGTTGCCGGCCGCGTCGGTGGCAAAGACCACGATCAGGTTCGCCCCGGGAGTCAGCGCCACCGTGGTGGCGAAGCTCGGCGACACCGGCGCGCCGTCGACCCGCACGACCAGCGGGCTCGCGTCGGTGGCGACGCCGACCACCTGCACGCTCGCAGCCGCGAGGTGCGCGCCGTCGGCGGGCGAGGTCAGGTTGATCGCGGGCGGTGTCGTGTCGCGCATTACCGAAAGGGTCACCTGCGACCGGTTGCCGACCAGGTCGCTGGCCGCGACGGCGATGGTGTTCACGCCCTCGAGCAGCGGCAGGTCGGCGCGAAATGCGCCCGTGGAGAACACCATCGCGACGCCGTTGGCCTGGACCTGCGCGATGCCGCCGCCCTGGTCGGTGACCTGCGCGACCACAGAGGCGGTGGCGGTGTTGAGGTAGGCGCCATCGCTCGGCGCCACGACCACGATCGCGGGCGGCGTCAGCACGATGCGGAACGTCACCGAGGCGACGGCGCTGTTTCCCGCGGCGTCCGCAGCGGTCACCACCACCTGGTGCAGGCCTTCGCTAGCGACCGTGCCCCCCGAGGCGAAGGGCGCGCCATCGAGGGTCGCGGCCGCCGATGCGAGGTGCGCGTCGGTGGCGCTGAAGGAGATGGTCGCCGGCGCGGCGCGAAGCTCGCCGTCGCTGACCCCGGCGATGACCACGGCTGGCGGAGTTCGATCGAGGGAGAAGTGCACCGTCGCCGACTTCTGGTTGCCGAAGGCGTCTGCCGCCGTCGCGGCGAGCAGGTGATCTCCCTCGGCGGCGACCGCGGTCCCGGAGAGGAAGGGCGCGCCGGCGAGCGCCGCCGTCACCGGCGCGGGAGAGACGATCACCGGCGTCACCGAGGCGGCGTTGGTGATCTCGCCGTCGGTCACGCCGGTGATGGCGAGGCCGGGCGTGCAGCTCTTGCCGTCGCCGGTGTAGCCCGGGTTGCAGCCGCAGACGTTCTGGCCGGGCCCGGTGCTGGTGCAGACGGCAGCGCCGTTGCACCCGCCGTGATGGATGAGGCAGCTGTCGATCGGCGTGCAGGTCCCGTTCGCGAGCGAGTACCCGGTCGGGCACGAGCAGCTCCCGCCGTGGCACTGACCGCCGTTGGTCGCGCAAGAGGTGCCGTTCGGCGCGGCCGGGTCGAGCAGGCGCCGGTGCTGCGGTCGCAGACGCCCGCCAGGTGGCACGAGTCCGAAGCGGTGCAGGCGACGCCCAGGCAGACCAGCGCCGAAGGCTCGATCTGGAAGGTGATGAGGAGGGTGTGCCCGAACTTGAGCGGCACGAACTCGGTGCGATCGATCTTCTTCCAGACGGCGTTCGAGATGCCGTCGGGAACGATCTCGATGTCGGCGAACCCGAGCTCGAGCGGCTGCGCGACGCTGCCCACGAACACGTGAGCGCGGTAGATGCCGTTCACCAGGGTGCCGAAGTCGTCCGACTCCCAGTGCGTCGACCAGTAGCCGTCGGGCACGTCGTCGAGGTCGGCGTCGGGCTCGCTGTCGCCGGGCGGAGGCGGCACGCGGTTGACGTGGTAGACGAGCCGGTTGCGCGCGTCGCCCTTGCTGACGGGAATGCCGGTGCCGTCGCTGGTGGCGGTGCGGGTGATGGTGGTGACGTTGGGCGTGATCACCTGCGCCGGGCAGTCGTTGACGCATCCCGCGGGCAGCGAGATGCGATCGATGACCACCCAGGGGCCGCCGAAGCTCCCGGGCGGGGCGCTGTGCCCGAGTTGCGCCGGCTGCGCGGGCATCATGGGACGGAGGAAATAGATTCCCGGCGTGCCGCTGTTGTGGGCCGCATCCGAGATGACCTCGTGGCTGCGGTCCCGTTTGCCGGGCGCAGCGGGCGAACCCGAATTACAGGATGCGGCGGCAATGCAAAGCGCTGCGACTAGCGCTGGCCGGTGTGCGCGCATCTTGTCCCCCAAGAGCGACGCGCTGGATGCTGCTGCATCGCCTTCTAACCCTAACAGGGAAATGCCCTCGACAAAAGGGGGGCTGGAGTGGACTGAGGACGGTGAAGAATGGCGAGTGTTGCATCAGAGGCTGTCTACTCGCGCGCGAAGATCATGATCGAGCACGCCGGAACGACGATCTCGGCCGAGGCCGGCAAGCCGTCCCATGGCACGCCGAGCGCGTCGGCGCGGCCGGCGTTTCCTGTCGCCGGATACCGGTCGTACGCCTCGCTGTTGAAGACTTCACGCCACGCGCCCGCGAGGGGGAAGCCGATACGGTAGCGGCCGTACGTCGTCTCACACAGGCTCGCCACGACCACGACGTCCCGGCCCTGCTGGTCGAGCCAGCGATGGAAGGCGAGGACGCGGCTGTCGTCGCGCGCGTGGAACACGTTGATACGTTCTCCGCGAAGCGCGGGATAGCTGCGGCGGATGCCAATGAGCTCGCGTACGAAGCGGTGGTGGTCGATGACGGCGGGATCGCTCGCAAGTCCGTCCCACTGCACGAGATGGCCGGCGTCGGTGGGATCGTCGTGCCACAGGTTTCGCTCGAGCAGCTCCTGGCCCATGAACATCATGGGAACGCCGGGAGCCGTGAGGAGCAAGCCGTTCGCGACTCGCGTCCGGCTGCGTGCCCACCAGGAGCGCTGATCGGAGCCGTCGGCGACAGTGACGATGCGAGGCACGGCGTCGGCATGTGTGACCAGCACCAGGTCGTGGTTCTCGAGGCAATGGACAGCCCGGTACGCGGGGTATCGGTCGTCGGGCCACAACGCGCGGGCGAGACCTTCGATGTCGACCTGGGCATCGCGACCTGCCGCAGCTTGTCCGAGAGCGCGGCGCACCGCCACTCGCAGGCGGTCGCTCCAGTGCGCATCGAAGCCGGCGCCGCCTTCCCGGGCCGATTCGACCACGTAGAACGGGTCATCCCAATACTCGGCGATCTGAATCGCAGGCCGGGGCTCGCCGCGGACCCCGGCCGTCAACTCCTGGCAGAACTGCCAACCGCCCTTGCGCGCAATGACGGTCACCTCGTCGTAACGAAGGCCGTCCGCGTGGTATTCGCGTGAATAGGAACGCGCGTTATCAACGAGGAACCGCCGCACGTCCGCGTCCCAGTAAGCGAAGACCAGGCCGCCCGCCCATTCTTGATCGGTGAAATAGAGACTGTCGTTCCGATTGCCCTCGGGCCGGCGGTCGAAGAAGTAGAGTCCCTGGTCGCCGAAGTCACCGCCCGCGTGGTTGTAGACCACGTCGAAGAGCACGGCGATGCCGTACAGATGGCAGAGATCCACGAAGGCGCGCACCTGGTCGCCGTGCGCCTCGAGATCGCGCGCGATGACCGGCGGTGCGCCACGCGCCGCCAGCAGCGCGTTCACCCTGGAGAGGTATCGGGGGAGCTCCGGCGCCGGGACTGAATAGTCCATCTCCGGCGAGAAGTAATCGACGCCGTTGTATCCGAGGCTGAAAGGGCCCGTGAATTCGTCGATGGGAAGTGGTTCTACTGCATTGAAGCCGAGGTCTGCCAGATATGGAATGCGGTCGACGGCGTCGAGAAGCCTGGCCACCCGGCCGTTGCGGAGGTCGTGGCCGGCGTCGTCGACGGCGCGATAGGTGCCGATGTGGAACTGGTAGATGACCAGGTCCGCCAGCGCCGGCCCCATGAAAGCGCCATCGTGCCAAGGATACCTCGGAGCTCGCAGCACGCAGCGTGGGTTGGGCCATTCTTCGGTCAGCTCGCGGGCGTAGGGGTCGCGCTTGAAGCCTTCGCTGCCCGTGCCGCGCACGAAGAACCGGTATCGCTCGCCGTCGCTCGCACCGGCGACGAACCCCGCCCAGGTGCCGTTCGGCTGTCGGGCGAGTCGGTTTCCCGCCGACGGCAGCCATCCCGTCGCCGCGTCGTCGGGAAAGCGCAAATAGACGTCGCGCGCCCCCGGCGCCCAGACCCGGAAGGTGGCACCTCCTTCTACGACGGTCGCGCCCATGGGCGTGCCTGCGTCAATTCCATCCTGGGTGACTGGCATGAAAGCCCTGGGCGGTCAGGCGCCGCGATTTCAGACCGTATACGCCAGGATCAGGAAGACGTCCTCGATCGGCGAGATGCCCGGTTCGGGGACGGCCAGTCCCAAATCCGCACACGTTGTCTTGGGCCTGAGGCCTGAAGCCTGAGGCCCGAGGCCCTCGAGACGGTTGGCACAACTTTCGCTCTCTACCCGCCCGATGGCCGAGCCCCAGCGAGCAGCGAGCATCGTGGACATTCCGCGCAAGCCGCGCAGCCAGAAGGCGCGCTGGGCGGCCATCGGCGCCGGCGTCGCCGCGCTGATCGCGATCACCATCGGGCTCTCGCGCCTGCGGTCGGCGGCGCCGGTGGTCGATCGCGCCTCGCTCTGGACCGACACCGTCAAGCGCGGACCGATGCTGCGCGAGGTGAAGGGCCCCGGCACGCTGGTGCCCGAGCAGATCCGGCTGATCACCGCCGACACGGCCGGCCGCGTCGAGCGCATCCCGTTGCGTCCCGGCGCAAAGGTGGAGGCCGGCACGGTGCTGCTCGAGTTGTCCAACCCCGACGTCATGCTGCAGGCGCTCGACGCCGAGCGGCAGCTTGCGCAGGCGCAGGCCGACCTCATCAACCTGCGCGCGACCTCGAGCGGCAACGAGCTGGTCACCGAATCCGGCCTCGCCTCGCTGGAAGCCGACGCCCTCGACGCCGAGCGCCGCGCCAAGGCCGACCGCAAGCTGGCGCAGGACGGCGTCATCAGCGGCCTCGAGGCGAACCAGCAGATCGAAAAGGCCGCCCAGCTGACCCGCCGGCTCGCTCTCGAGAAGCGGCGCCTCGGCGTCGTCTCCAGCAGCGGCCGGGAAGTGGTCGCGGCCCAGCGGGCGCAGATCGAGCGGCTCAAGGCGGTGGTCGCCTTCCGCCGCAAGCAGGTCGAATCGATGAAGGTGCGCTCGGTGGAACACGGCGTCCTCTCCGAGCTGCCGCTGGAGTTGGGCCAGTGGGTGACGCCGGGCTCGCTGCTCGCCAAGGTCGTCCAGCCCGAGAAGCTCAAGGCCGTGCTGCGCATTCCCGAGACGCAGGCGCGCGACCTGGCGCTGCAGCTCTCGGCCTCGATCGACACCCGCAACGGCATCGTGCAGGGCAAGGTCTCGCGCATCTCGCCCTCGGCGAACCAGGGCTCGGTCGAGGTCGACGTCTCGCTGCCCGCCGAATTGCCGCGCGGCGCCCGGCCCGACCTGACCATCGAGGGCACGGTGGAGATCGAGAAGCTGGCCAACGTCCTCTACGTCGGCCGCCCCGCCGGCGCGCAGCCCGAGGGTCAGATCGAGCTCTTCCGCCTCGCCAGGGAGAGCGACGAGGCGCGCCGCGCCAAGGTGAAGCTGGGCCGCAGCTCCGTCTCCACCGTCGAGGTGCTCGAAGGGCTTGCCGAGGGCGACACCGTGATCCTTTCCGACATGTCCGCCTGGGACCAGGCCGACCGAGTGAGGCTGAAGTGACCGACACGCTCATCCGCATGCAGGACATCGAGAAGGTCTTCCTCACCGACGAGGTGGAGACGCACGCGCTCTCCAACATCCACCTCGAGGTGAAGAAGGGCGAGTGGCTGTCGATCGTGGGGCCCAGCGGGTCGGGCAAGACCACGCTGCTGGCCATCCTCGGCCTGCTCGACACCGCCACCGGCGGCGAGTACCTGCTCGACCAGAGGCCGGTGCGCGAGCTGGCGGCGTCCGATCGCGCGCACGTCCGCAACCGCCACATCGGCTTCATCTTCCAGAGCTTCAACCTGATCGGCGACCTGACCGTGGCCGAGAACGTCGAGCTGCCGCTCACCTACCGCGGCCTGCCGCCCGCCGAGCGCAAGAAGCGGGTGGACGAAGCGCTCGCGCGCGTGGGCATGTCGCACCGGGCGCGGCACATGCCGGGCCAGCTCTCGGGCGGCCAGCAGCAGCGCGTGGCGGTGGCGCGAGCGGTGGCCGGCGATCCCTTGATCCTGCTCGCCGACGAGCCCACCGGAAACCTCGACTCCAAGAACGGCCAGACGGTGATGAAGCTGCTCTCGGAATTGCACGCGGCGGGCTCCACCTTGATCATGGTGACGCACGACCCCGCCTACGCGCGGCTCGCCACCCGCACCGTCTCGCTCTTCGACGGACGCATCGTCGAGGAGAGCGGCAGCAGCACGGCGGCCTGACATGGACGCTCTCCTGCGCGACCTGCGCTTCGCCATCCGGGGGCTCCTGCGCACGCCGGGCTTCACCGCCGCGGCGGTGCTGGCGCTGGCGCTGGGCATCGGCGCCACCACCGCCATCTTCAGCGTGGTCCACGCGGTGCTCTTGCGATCGCTGGGATGGGGCGACGAGAGCCGCCTGGTCTCGCTGCGCACCGACTTCATGACCCGCCACCTGGTCGGCTTCTCGCTCTCGGTGCCCGAGTACGAAGACTTCACGGCGGCGCCGTTCCTCGAGGCGGCCGGCGCTTTCGCCGACGGCACGGCCGCGCTGCAGGGCGAGCGGGCCGAGCGGGTCCGGGTGGCCAACGCCACCGGCAGCTTCTTCAAGACTCTGGGCGTGCAGCCGGTCCTTGGCCGCGGCTTCGCGCCGGACGAGGACTTCAAGGGCCACGATGAGGTCGCGCTGCTCGACGGCACCGCGTGGCGCCGCCGCTACGGGGCCGATCCCGCGGTGGTGGGGCGCAGCGTCACGCTGGACGGCCACCCCTACCGCATCGTGGGCGTGCTGCCCGACTCGTTCCGCTACGGCGGGACGCGCGAGTTCTACGTGCCGTTCGGCTTTACCGACGAGCAGCGGCTCAAGCAGCGGGGGGCGCACTACCTCGAGGGCGTCGGCAGGCTGCGCGCAGGCCTCTCGCCCGAGGCGGCCCAGGCGGCGCTCGATCAGCTGAGCGCCCGCGTGCGCGCGGCCCACCCGGAGAGCTACGCGCCCGAGCAGGGCTTCCGCTTCAGCACGGCGCCCCTGCGCGACCGCTTCGTCGGATCGTCGCGGCAGCCACTGTGGCTGCTCTTCGGCCTCGTGCTCCTGGTGCTGCTCATCGCCTGCGGCAACGTGGCAAATCTGATGCTGGCGCGGTCGGCGTCGCGGCAGCGGGAGTTCGCGCTGCGATCGGCGCTGGGCGCGGGCCGCGCGCGGCTGACCCGTCAGCTGCTCACCGAGAGCGCGGTGCTGGCGGTGATGGGCGCGGCGCTGGGCGTCCTGATCGGCGCCTGGGGCCTCGACGGGCTGCTCGCCACCGCGCCGCGCCAGATCCGCCAGCTCGCCGACATCCGCGTCGACCGCGCGGTGCTGGCGTTCGCGGTCGGGGTCACTGCGGCGACCACCATCCTTTCGGGGCTGCTGCCCGCGCTCCGCTTCAGCCGGCCTGATCTCGCCGGCTCGCTGAAAGAGGGCGGCCAGACCACCGCCGGCGTCTCCGCCGGACGCCTCCGCTCGATGCTGGTGGTGGCGCAGGTTGCGCTCTCGCTGGTGGTGCTGGTGAGCGCGGGGCTGGTGCTGCGCAGCTTCGCCAGCCTGCTCCGCGTCTCACCCGGCTTCGACCCCGCCGGCGCCACCGCGGCGCGACTGTCGCCCGGCGGCCCCGCGTACGACGACGACGACTCCGCCCGCGCCCGCTTCTTCGACGAGGCGCTCCGCCGCGCGAGCGCGCTGCCCGGCGTGGAGGCCGCCGGCGGGATCGATCGCCTGCCGATGGAGGGCAACTACCGGCTCAGCTACTTCATCGAAGGCTACCAGCCGCCGTCCGGCGAGCCGCAGCCCAGCGACGCCATCCGCCGCGCCATGCCTGGCTACTTCAAGGCGATGCGCCAGCCCGTGGTCGCCGGCCGCGAATTTTCGCTGTCCGACGACGCCCGCGCGCCGCTGGTGGCGCTGGTCAACCAGGCCTGGGTGCGGCGCTACTCTCCAGGTCGCGAGGTGCTGGGGCACCGCATCCGGCTCGACACCAAGAGGCCGCGCGAGGGAGAGTGGCGCACCATCGTCGGCGTCGTGGGGGACGCGCGCGAAGAGGGCCTCGATCGCCCGGCTCCGCCCGTCTACTACTTCGCCGCTGCGCAATCGCCGCCCGACCAGATGACGCTGGTGCTGCGCGGCGCGGTCTCGCCCGCCTCCCTCCGCGAGCCGCTCGCGGGCATCGACCCCACGCAGCCGGAAGGCCGCATCGACCTGCTCGACGAGGTCGTCGCCAACTCGCTCGCGCCGCGGGTCTTTCCGCTGCGGCTCCTGGGCGCGTTCGCGGCGCTCGCCCTCCTGCTCGCGGCGGTGGGCATCTACGGCGTCACCTCGTACGGCGTGACGCAGAGGACCCGGGAGATCGGCGTGCGCATCGCGGTGGGCGCGCAGCCCGGCGACGTGGTGCGCCTGGTGATGGGGGGCGCGCTCAAGGTGGCGGGGCTGGGCGTTGCCATCGGCCTCGCTTCGGCGCTGCTCGCGGCGCAGGTGCTCTCCTCCATGCTCTACGGCGTGGGCGCGCGCGATCCGTTCACCTACGCGGTCATCTCGATGGTGCTGGCCGCGGTGGCGCTGGCGGCGAGCTACCTCCCTGCGCTGCGGGCGACGCGCGTCGATCCGATGTCGGCGCTGAGGGCGGACTGATCATGGACGCAATCCTGCGCGATCTCCGCTTCGCGGTTCGGGGGCTCCTGCGCACGCCGGGCTTCACCGCCGCGGCGGTGCTGGCGCTGGCGCTGGGCATCGGCGCCACCACCGCCATCTTCAGCGT
>JANXXR010000680.1 GCA_025350525.1 Deltaproteobacteria bacterium | reverse complement strand
CAGGTCGAATCCGGCCACGGTCTTGACGACCTTTCCGCCCCCCTTGGCGCGGGTCCCGTCGGCGCGCAGGATGGAGACGCCGATGATCAGGTCGCGCACCGCGCCGTAGCGCGTCCGCAGCGGGCCGAAAGAATTGGCGGCGACGATGCCGCCCAGCGTGGCCCGATCGGGCAGCGGCACGTCGAGGGCGAGCCTCTGCCCGTGCTTTTTGCACTCCTTCTGCAGCGCCAGAAGCGTGACGCCCGCCTCGACGGTGACCACCTGATCCGACGGCGCATAGTCGACGATGCGGTCGAGCGCGCCGGTGAAGAGGACCGCCTCGACCGCCGGCCCGGCTGCGAGCGCGGTGCCGCCGCCGACGAAGGCGATGCTGCCGCGCCCGCCTTGCAGGATCTTCTGCGCTTCGTCGAGGGAGGCCGGCCGCAGCTCCCCGGTCATACGCGGTGCGCCTCGCCCGACAACTCGGTGGGGTGCGGCGTGTACTTGCCGGGCTTGTCCCCGCAGAGGCGCGGCGTGGGGAAGACCTTGCCGGGGTTGAACTGGCGCAGCGGATCGAAGGCGCAGCGCATGAAGCCCATCGTCTCCAGGTCTGCGTCGGTGAACATCTCGGCCATGTACGGCGCCTTGTCCGCGCCCACGCCGTGCTCGCCGGTGATCGAGCCGCCGTAGCGCAGGCAGATGCGCAGGATCTCGCCGGAGACTTCTTCCGCCAGCTTCTCCTCGCCGGGGACGCGGGCGTCGTAGAGCACCAGCGGGTGCAGGTTGCCGTCGCCGGCGTGGAAGACGTTGGCGACGCGCAGGCCGGTGCGTGCGGCGAGCGCGGCGATCTCGCCCAGCACCCGCGCGATCTCGCTGCGCGGGATGACGCCGTCCTGCACCATGTAGTTGCGGGCGATGCGCCCCACCGCGGCGAAGGCGCTCTTGCGCCCCTTCCACATCAGGTCGCGCTCGGCGGCGTCGCGGGGCACGCGGACCTCGAGCGCGCCCGCCTTGCGCGAGAGCCCGACCGCCACCTCGGAGGTGTGCTCGCATTCGGCCACCGGGCCGTCCACGTCCATGAGCAGGGCCGCGCCCACCTCCGGCCAGTCGAGCCCGGTGGCGGCCTTGGCGGCGACGATGGCCAGCGTGTCCATCATCTCGATGGCCGCGGGCACGATGCCGGAGGCGATGATGGCGCTGACCGCGTTGCCCGCTTCCGTCGTCGAGGGAAAGGTGGCGAAGAAGGTCCGCGTCGCCTCTGGCTTGCGAAGGATACGTAGGGTAATTTCCGTGACGATGCCCAGCATCCCCTCGCTGCCGACCACCACGCCGGTCAAGTCGTAGCCGGGGGAGTCGAGCACCGGGCCGCCCAGGTCATGCACGCTGCCGTCGCCGAGCACCAGGCGCAGGCCGAGGACGTGGTTGACGGTGAAGCCGTACTTGAGACAGTGCGCACCGCCCGAGTTCTCGGCGACGTTGCCGCCGATGGTGCAGACGCTCTGCGACGACGGATCGGGCGCGTAGTAGAAGCCCTGCGGCCCGATGTGCTTGGAGACGTCGAGGTTGATGACGCCCGGCTCCACCCGCATGAAGGCGTTGTCGTAATCGACCTGGAGGATCCGGCGCATCCGCGAGAGCCCGATGAGCGCGCAGCCCGGCACCGGCAGCGCGCCGCCGGAGAGCCCCGTCCCGGAGCCGCGGGCGACGATGGGCAGCCCCGCCTCGCGCGCGATCTTCACGCAGGCGACGACCTCGTCGGTGCTGGCCGGCAGGAGCACGACGCCGGGAGTGGCGCGGAAGCTGGCCAGGCCGTCGGACTCGTAGGTGCGCAGCTGGGCGGATTCGCGGATGCAGTTCTTCTCGCCCACCGCCTCGATGAAGCGGGCGATGACTTGCGGCGCCACGAGCTTTGGCCCCTCGACCTCGTGCGCGTGGGTGGCGCCGGGCTTGAGCTCGTGGACCGCCTCGCTCACGGGAGCAGCTCGTAGGCGGGCAGGGTGAGGAAGTCGAGGAAGTCGCCGGTGGCGAGCTGGTCGAGGAGCGCGACCGCGCGCGGGTCGATGCCGGGGAGCTTGCCGAGCTCGTCGTCGCGCAAGTGCTGGTAGAGGGCCTTGTCGATGGCGCGGCCGTCGTCGAGCTTGGCGCCGTTGGTGATCCACTGCCAGAGCTGCGCGCGGGAAATCTCCGCCGTGGCCGCGTCCTCCATCAGGTTGAAGATGGCCACCGCGCCGTTGCCGCCCAGCCAGGCGCTGATGTACTGCAGCGCCACGCTGATGTCGTTGCGCACGCCGGCCTCGGTGATCTTGCCGCCGGGGATGCGCACGTCCTGCAGCTCGGAGGCCTGCACGCGGACTTCCTCGCGCAGCCGCTCTTTCTGGTGCGGCTTGTCGCCCAGCTTGCGGTCGAAGACCTCCTTGGCGATGGGCACCAGATCCGGGTGCGCCACCCAGGTGCCGTCGAAGCCGTCGTTGGTCTCGCGCTCCTTGTCGCTGCGGGTCTGGGCCAGCGCCCGCTCGTTGATCTCGGGATTCTTCCGCGTCGGGATGAAGGGCGCCATGCCGCCCATCGCGTGCGCGCCGCGCTTGTGGCAGGTCTGCACCAAAAGCTCGGTGTACGAGCGCATGAAGGGCACCGTCATGGTGATCTGCGCCCGGTCGGGCAGGATCAGGTCGCGCCGCGCCCGCGACTTCTTGATGAGCGAGAACATGTAGTCCCAGCGGCCGGCGTTGAGGCCGCTCATGTGGTCGCGCAGCTCGTAGAGGATCTCGTCCATCTCAAAGGCGGCGGGCAGCGTCTCGATGAGCACGGTGGCGCGGATGCTCCCCTGCGGCACGCCCAGCTTCTCTTGGGCGAAGACGAA